>CAYPHP010000015.1:0-11827 GCA_964410045.1 uncultured Acidobacteriota bacterium
TTCCGTTCCATCAGTACGGTGCGCAGGTTGGCGGCGAGCATGTCCGCCAGCACCTTGAACTGGCTGCGGTTGCTGACCACGCGCTCGCTGGTTTCGCGGTCTGTCATCAGCAGCTTCTCGCGTTCTTTTTCGAGGTCCGCGAGCTGGCGAAGCATGCCCTGGGGAAAGGACTCCCTCTCGAACTCCCCGAGCGAACCGAGATTCGGACTGGACTGCTTCTGCTCGTACTCGAGGCGCTCGACCTTGGAAGCCGCGTCCAGGTAGGCCGCTTCGGCGTCCTTCGCCGCCTTGCGAGCCAAAGCGGCCTGTTCGAGAAGCACGTCCTGCTGCTTGAAAAGCGAGGAGATATCTCCGGCCTTCTCGAAATTCTGCAAGTCTCTATCGGCCTTGTCCAGCGCCGCCGAGTTTCGATCCACTTCCGTTCGGAAGACATCGGCGCCGCGGGTCTCGTAGAGCTTCGCGCGAAAACTCTGATACTCCTCCAGCAAGGCGTTCAACACCGCTGCCGACCCCACCCGGACAGGCGATCCCAGCCTGGCGACAAACACGTTAGAGTCGCGCTGCGCGGCCACCGTCAGGCTCTTCTGCAACAGAAAGATAACTTTCTCTCGAGGAGTCAGCCGATCCCGCAGGCCCAGAGTGATAAACCACTCATCCTGCCACTCGCGGATTCGCCGCACGGCCGCCTTGGCTTGATACCGCAGCCGGGGGATCAATCTTGTGGGGACCGGGTCCGGGGGGCGCGGTTTGTCCAGGCCGTACTTGTCCACGACCCGGGCCAGCAGTTCAGTGCTCTGAAAAATATCGAGCTCCGAGTTCAAGTCCTGCGACCGGTAAGAGACGACCATGGGGGTGGCGCCCACTACACTGGCCGGCGGAGCCTGCTCCCGGCCGAGTTTGACCAGGATCTTAGCGGTAGGGGCGTAGACCTCGTCCCGCACCACCCACAGCCAGATCACCGCCCCCACCATGATGGCGGCGACCAGAAAAAGCATGCTCCATTTCCTCTTGAAGAGGACCAGCACTAAGTCACGCGAAGAGGTAGCCGGTATCAGAGGTTCCATTGTCTTGTTCTTCGGACGGAAACGATACTCCACGCAACCAGCCCTGGTTAGGGGAAGATGCTTTCGGCCGTCTTGCCCCCCAACAGGTACGTGAATCCAAAGGAGAATAACATGGGAGATACCTGCTTCACGTACTGGTCCATGAACTTGTCCAGCTTGGCGATCTTAGTCTTCGGAACGTAAAGCACATCGAAGGGCTGCAGCCGCGTATCGGGCTTGCCTTTGAGCACTTCATCCAACCGGAGCCGCATGACCACCGGTTTGTCGTTGCCGTTGTTGCGGACCAACATGACGCTGTCTTCCCGGGCGGTCTCCTTGAAGCCCCCGGCCTGGAACACAGCCTGGAAGGCAGTCAGGCCGTCCTTCAGCGGAAGCAAGCTCGGGCGCGTCACCTCGCCGCCGATGTACACGGTTTGGTTGGAGAAATACTTGACGATGACGGTCACGCGGGGATTGCGATACTCCTTTTGATAGCCGGTAGTCAAGATCTCTTCCAGGCGGCCAACCGCCAGCCCCGCAGCTTCGATTTCGCCCAGCAACGGCACCGAGATCTTCCCGTCGGGGCGAACCACCAACTCGGCCCCCAGTTCCGGGAGTTGGTGCACACGGATTTCGAGGGCGTCACCCCGCTGCAGGCGATAGGGAGACGGCGGAGCGCCTTCAGCGGGCGCGGGCGCACCCGGGATCACCGCTGGCGGCTTGGCCGTGTCCGGAGGCGGCCGCATTCCCGGATCCTGGCTCCAAGCGGGAGCCGCGATCGCCGCAAAAACAACGACCAGGCACGCCCCTCGGGCGAACCAGCTGTGGGGATTCCCCGACAGGCGTTTCATCAGCAATAGGCCTCCGCGTTGGCCAGACCTCGGCCGAGCACAGCCGCGCCAACCGGCTGCGGCTCACGCACCAGCCAGGCGCGCTGGATGCGGTTGACCATCTTGGTCAAGCCCTTGATGTTGGCCGACCACACCTGCAGCGCGGCATTCAGTCCGGCGCGTCCTTCGTTGCTCAGGCCGAACTCCATCTCCGCCGGTTGTTCCAGCAAATAACTCCGGGTCCCGAAGGGCATGCCCTCGGCCAGCCAGCGGCTAATGTCGTAATCAAACGTGCCCCGCGAGTTGGACAGAATCTCCTCTTCCGTCCGGCCGTGCGCGTGGCGCAGCTTGAGGAATTCCTGGAGGTTCTCCCAAAAGCGATCGAAATCCTCGATCCGTTCCCGGCCTCCATTGGCCAGGGCCACGCTCCGAAGCGCACTCATGCCCACCAGGCATACTTCCGGCCACAAGTAGAAGCTGGCCAGGGCGTGATACTTGTGCATCAGGTTATCGCCCACTTCGCCCTGCAAGAGGCGCTGGAAATTCTCCTCCCGGCTGTAGAAATCCAGGCAAGCTTCCCGCGTCTCAAACAGTTCTCCCTTGGTCTCCGCAACGAACTCTTCCAGATAGCGCTGGACCGCTCCCGTGGAGCGATCCAGTTCCTCGTACATGGCGTCCCAGCAGTCGGAGCGCTTAGCTCCCAGACGCCCCAGGAACTCGGTGACATCCTGGAAGACGTCATCGCGCCAGAACGCCACACTGCACAAGGCGTGCTTGCGGCAAGTGATGTAGTCCTCAAACGACAGCGTGTCGGTGGCCACCACGATCTCCTCGATGTCGAAGACTTTTCCTTCGCCATAGACTCCGAAGTTCTTCGGCAGCAGCCGGAAGCGGGATTCGAAGGAGAACATCTGGCGCGATTCCCGAGTCTCCAGTTCCGAGCCTTTCAGCAGCATCAACTGGAAGTTGGTCACTTGGCTGATGCCGGAGTTCAGCAGCTTGCGGCTGGCCGCCAAGTGGGTCTCGACCGTTTCTCCCGGCAAACACAGGATCAGGTCGGAGTTGGAGCGCAGCCCGCGGCCGCGCATATGCACCTGCAACTGTTCGTAGGCTTCCAGCTTGATGGTCTGCCGCTTCACGTTGCGCAGCACGTTCTCATCCAGCGACTGCACCGCCTGGTAAACCACCAGCGCACCGCTGACCTTCTCCACGGACTGGATAATCCGTTCCGGACGGTTCTTGCCGGTCGTGGCATCGATGTACTTGGGGTAATTGTAGCGCTTCATGCACTCGCCAATGAAGCCGGAGATCTCCACGTCCCGCTCGTACATGCCGTAGTTGGAGTCGGCGATGCGCAAGGTTCCCATTTGGGGGGAAACCTGGTGAACCCGCTTGGCGATGTACTCGATTTCTTCCTTCACCCGTTCAATGCTGAAATTGTGCACCTTGGTGTACCAGCGTGTTCCCTGTACGCAAAAAGTGCATGTGAACGGGCAGCCCCGGTTGGTCTCGATCATCGGAGCCAGCTTGCCGTCGAAAAACTCGTCTTGAATCCCGGTGAGCCAGGGAGACGGAATCTCGTCAATCTCCTTGTGGCGTTCCCACGTTTCAATGCGCGCCACGCTGCCATCCGGACGGCGGAACAGCGAGGAGGGCATCTCCCCCGCGCCAAAACGGCCCCGGTCAAGGCCCGCGTTCAGATACCGGCGGACCAACTCGGCCGCCAGGAAGTCCGCCTCACCAAGGACATACACATCCACCTCGGGATGCTCTTCGAACCAGGCGATCTGGCGTTCCGGCTCCAGGGAAATGTTCGGCCCACCCACTACCGTGAGGATTTCCGGGTTGATCTGCTTGGCTTGTTTCGCCAAGTGCAGACTCAGCGCCTCGTTCCAGACGTAGTTGCTGAGCATGAGCACGGCGGGCGGGCTGGTACGTATGGCTTCCAACAGGCGGTCGGGATAGACAAACAGGCGCGACTCGATCTCCGCGGCCAGATCGCGATCCATTACCGCCTTCATGTAGGCGACGCCCAGCGGCATGCAGTCGTTAGCCAAAAACCCGGAGAAGTTGTAACGGAGGTCCGCAAGATAAACTTGGGGCTTCATTGCTTTGTTCCTTCCATTTTATACTCGTTGGCTTCCTTCAGGGCTCTGGGGAACGAGGCCCGCGAGACGGGGGCCGGTTGCGGGTCGCGTTGCGCGGCCTCGACAGCCCTGTCCACATGGTCGGCGAACACTTTCCAATCAAACCGGGTAACCCGCTCGTGGCCGGCCCGGCCCAGACGTAGGGCCTGCTGTGGTTCGTGCACCATCTCGGCCATGCGCATGGCAAAACGCTCCACTCCGGGCTCTTCCAAGAAGCCGGTGATGCCGTCCAGCACCGTCTCGCGCGGCCCCCCGCGGTTCACCGCAATGACCGGCTTGCCGAAAGCCATCGCTTCCAGGGGTACGATGCCCCAATCTTCGTTGAACGCGGTGAACAGAACGGCGCGGCATTTCGCGTAGAGCCCGGCCAGTTCGGCGTCCGGCGGCTGAATCAGAAACTCGATCCCCGAACTCGGGCCGGCCATCTCCCGAAGCCGCTGCAAGTATGCGTGGCTCTTGTGATCCACGATACCGGCAATGACCAGGCGAAAGCGCGCCGCCTTCGGGTTCGCCGCGCGCAACATCTGAAAGGCTCGGATGCCCAGCTCGATGTTCTTGGTCCACATGATTCGGCCAGGCAACAGGAAGAACTCTTCGCTGACGGTGCTCGGCTCACGGGCGGTCACGCAGGGGCCGGGGTAGGCGACAGTGATTTTCTCCGCGGCTGCCAAGTGCGCCGCGAGGACCCGACGCCGCACTTCCTCGCTGATGCAGATGATGGAATGGTAACGGCGCCACGCCACGCGGTCCACGGCGGTGAACAAGGCTGTGCCCGCGCGCAGCACAGCCCGCCCCAGCGAGCCTCTGCTTTGCAGCGCCTGCTGCCGGTAAATGGGATCAAAGGCGGCGCGCAGCGGGGTCAGGCAAAGACATACCACCAGCGCGTCGTACCCGAACAACGGGAGTCGCTGGCTGAGGATCTTCCAGCAATTCACCGCGCTCGTCAAAACGTTCCTGCGGACGGAGATGCGTGAGAGTTCGCGCAGATCCAAGTCCCGCAGACCCGGGAAGGTGTGCTCCGGATCGAAGTGATTGGTGAAGACGGTGTACTCATGACGGCTGCTCCGGGCCAGTTCGAGGCAGACCCGCTCCGCCCCGCTCGTCAAATACACCCAAGGGTAGTAGAGAGCAACCTTCATGCCGGAACCAGTTTCTCCTGAGACAAGTCCGCAAAATAGGACGTGTACCAGGCAATGGTTTCCTCCAGCCCGGCGCGAAAGTCGTAGCGCGGCCGCCAGGACAACAACCTGTGGGCCTTGTCGCAAGCCATGAACTGCTCGCGGAGCTCCGAGCTGGCGTGGGTCTTGATGATGGGCTCCAAATTCGTCCGCCCCATCAACTGGAGCACCTGTTGGACCACCTGGAGGACCGTGAGCTTGAGTTCGAGGCTGAAGTTCACGGCGCCTGGCCGCAGCCCGCCAGCCAGGGCTTCGGCCAGCAGCACGTAGCAGTCGGCGGCGTCCTTGATGAAAAGAAAGTCGCGGACAGACTGGCCGTCACTGCGAATCACGAAGCGTTCCCCTTCCAGAGTGGCCTTGATGACCCCGGGAATGGTGCGGCTGAAGTTCACGTCCCCGCCACCGAAGAGATTCGCGCAACGTGCCACCGCCACCGGCAAATCATAGGTGGCTGCATACATGCTGCAGATCAGGTCGGTGCAACTCTTGGACACATCGTAGGGATAGGCACCCCTCAGAGCATGCTCTTCACGGTAGGGCAAGCCGTCGCCGGCGCCGTAGGCCTTGCCAGAGGAGGCTACTACAACCTGATGGACCTTGGTCTGCCGCGCTGCCTCCAGGACGTTCCAACTTCCTGCCACGTTGATCTGCAAAGTGCTGACAGGGTTCAGCTTGGCCACGCCGACCAGGGGTTGCGCCGCAAGATGGAAGACCGTCTCGACCGAGTATTCCGCCATCGCCCGCTGCACCAAGGCCCCGTCTTCCAACGACCCGTGAACGACCGAGACGCGCGAAGCGTAGTTCTCGCGAGCGAACATCGAGCGCGGATTGTGGCCGCGGATGAGAGCCACCGGCTCGGCGCCCAGATCCAACAGGCGCTTGATCACCCAACCGCCGAGAAAACCGGTGGCCCCGGTAACCAACACCGATCTGCCCTGCCAAAACTTGCTCGCGTCCATCTGCAGCATTGTCTCCGTGCTTTGTCGGGTCGGTTAGTCGCCCGTCCCGGCGGCCTGAGCTTCCTCGGGCTTCTCGCCCCAGGCCTCTGGCCCGGCCATGGAGTTGTAGGCGCCGTTGGCCGTGGCCTTGGCGTGGTAGTCCATCCAGGGCGGGGCGCCGCCATTGTGGATCCGTTCCATTTCCTGCTGGTCCTTGCTGGTGTCCATCGACTTCCAGAAGCCATGGTGCAGAAAGGTGTGCAGGACCCCCATCTGGGCCAGCCGCGGCAAAACGTGAACTTCCAGGTTCTGCCCTTCCCAGGCTTCGAACGCCCGCCTCTCGAAGACGAAAAAGCCGGCGTTGATCCAATGATCGGGAACCAGCGGCTTCTCCACAAACATCTGCACCTGGTGGTTGGCGTCGAAGATCACCGTTCCGTACTGCGAACGCAGAGGCACGGAGGTAACCGTCGCCAGCCCGCCGGATGCCTGGTGGAAGGACAGCAGGCGCCGGAGGTCTACGTTGCCTAACCCGTCTCCGTAAGTGGCGAAGAAGCGCTCCCCAACGTATTCGGCGCAACGCCGAACTCGCTCGCCCGTATCGCTTTCCTCGCCGGTGTCCACAATGCGGATCTTCCACTCGGGAAACCGGCCGTCAAAGTAGTCGTACAGCATTTCCTTGCGATGCCCGGCTGCCAGAACGAAATTGGTGAATCCCTGGTGCGCGTAGAGCCGCATGAGATGCACCAGAATCGGCGTGCCCGATATAGGCATCATCACCTTAGGGAAGTACTCGGTAAAGGGATAGGAACGCGTCCCCTTCCCACCGCACAGAATAACGACTTGCATCTTTTCCTCCGTGAACCGCATTAGTAAGCGCCGCGGCCGCCCAGGACCGCCGGTATCGTCCGCACGAGCAACTTGGCGTCCATCCAAATGGACCAATTGTCCACGTACTCCAGATCCAGCATCATCCACTTTGTGAATTCGACATTGCTGCGGCCGTTGACCTGCCAAAGGCAAGTGATGCCCGGCCGCATGCTGAAACGGCGGCGGTGCGGCCCTTCAATGGCCTCGCACTCGTGAACTGGGAGGGGCCGCGGTCCGACCAAGCTCATGTCGCCGCGCAGTACATTCCAGAATTGGGGAAACTCGTCCAGGCTGAAGCGGCGGAGCATCCGCCCAATCTCGGTGACACGCCAATCGTTGGGATCCTTGAAAACCGGGCCTCCGGTGATGTTGTGATGGGCCACAGTCTTGAGCATGGATTCGGCGCCTTGGACCATAGTCCGGAACTTGATCACCTGGAAACGACGCCCGTTCAGGCCGACCCGGGTCTGGCGGAAGAACACCGGGCCCGGCGAGGAGAGTTTGACCAGGACTGCCAGCAGTGCCATGACGGGAGCGGTGAGGATCAGCAACCAGGTCGCCAGGAGGATGTCCATTCCCCTCTTGAGCCACAACATGGCGTCCTGCCTCTGACGCCGATGGCCAACCGCCAGGGTGACTTGGCCGCAGAAACTCTCCAGCAGGTGAGGCGCCGAGAGCGCGTCGCCTGTCTGCAGCATGATCCGCCCCGTGAGACCGTGATGCAGACAGAGACGCAGTACGGGCTCCTCGGCCGGGAGTTCCTCGGGCCTTACGGCCAATACCACTTCGTCAATCACCTCGCGGCGAAGCAAGCCCTCCAGGCCGCACTCCATGCGCCGGTCCGGTTCGGTAAACGACACATATTCGCGTTCGGCCGGCGGTCCGATCCCCACCCACGACACTTGCATGCCCCAGGCGGGGTTATGGGCGAACTCTTGGGATAACCCAGTCGCGTTCTCCCAACTCCCGATCACACACACTTGGCGGGTATCCAGACCACGCTGCCGCATCAAGCGAAGGCTTCCGTAGATCGTTCCCCTGAGGGCGAGCATGACCAGCGTGGAAAACGCCGCGAAGCGTGTGAGCGCGACGAGCTGATCTCCCAGTCCGACTGCCCACAAGCCCAACGCCGTGAGAAAGAAGGCGGTCGTCTGGGCGGTCAAGATCTTGCCCACAAGCCCGCGCAGGCCTTCCATGCGATGCGATTCGTACCAGGAAAAGTAATGGTAAAGGGCCGACCAGAGCGGCACTACAAGCAAGGTCACGAGAAGGTCCGGAAACGGGCGCGAATAGGTCGCGGGCCAGCTTGCTGCGAGACAGGCGGCCAAGAGAACCACGTCCACGGCCGCCAGCGAACGCACCACTAGGAATGCGTGCGATCTCATGTTACTTGAGCCCCTTCCCTAATCCCCTGTCCCCTCTTGCCCCCCCGTCTGTTTTGGTCCTGCCTCTCCTACCGTGACGCCGCCCGGCGCCGGATACGAGCGCCAACCAGCAATCCGCTTCCCACTAGCAGCAGTGTGGCTGGCTCGGGCACGGAAGCATCCACAGCCGACAGGTCTGCCGTAACCACCACTGCCTGGTCTCCGGCCGGGATGATCGATGTGATATCAAACTGGTACTGGTGCGAGCCCAACAGGTAGACGAGACCGGGATCGGTGGGATTGCCCAGAATCGATCCATCGCCGAAGCCCGTCAAGAGAACATGGTTCCCCAGGAATTGGGCGTTGAAAAAGTCGAACTGCACGACCAGAAGCTCCAGCGGGTTCGGAGCGATGTTCAGTGACAATAGATCGTTTACGGGAATGTTGGGGTCCGGGGCCATATAGAGAAGCGACAGTGGTCCAGGATCCTGATAGAGGAGCGCGGTTGCGCCTGTGAAGTTGCCGGCCGCAACCCCACCTACGGTGACGAATAGGTTTACCTGCAATGTCCCGAAGTCTGGCAGGACGGTGATACTTCCGGCTGAAGCCGGAGTTGCGCTCGCTGCAGCGAGCAACGCGACTAGTACAACCATCTTGATCTTCATCATAGAGAGCCACCTCATCCTTAACCGTCTTTGTCGGGCATTCGGACTTCCCGACTTGCCTCGTCAGCGCACGTAAGGTTCCAAACTGGCACCGGGCGTATCTCATTGATAAACAACAGCGAATTGCTGGTACCGACGGGGCAATGTGCAACGATTTGCACTATCTGGCCCCAATCCTTACCCGCTTCCGGGTCGTCATTCCCTTGCGTCGACCTCTCAAAAAATAGTGTGATAGTATCATTGGCTCGGAGACACTTTCAACTCAGATGTACGGACGATGAAGCGCGCGCTCATCACAGGTATTACCGGGCAGGATGGCTCGTACCTGGCCGAACTACTGCTGTCAAAAGGCTACGAGGTGCATGGGGTAGTGCGTCGGATCGCGCTGGAAGACCCCGAGCACCGGCTCTCCAGGATCCTTCCGATTCGGGAGAGAATCCAGTTGCACGCTGCTTCGCTGGAGAGCTATGCCAGCATCCTGAAAGTGGTCGAGCGGGTCCAACCGGAAGAGTGTTATCACCTAGCCGCGCAGAGCTTTGTAGCCTACTCCTTCGAAGACGAATTCTCCACGCTGAACACCAACATCAACGGCACGCACTACGTCTTGGCGGCGATCCAAGAACGGGCCCCGAAGTGCCGGTTCTATTTTGCCGGATCGAGCGAAATGTTCGGCAAGGCCGACGAGATTCCGCAGCGGGAGACCACGCGGTTCCACCCCCGCTCGGCCTACGGCATCAGCAAAGTAGCGGGGTTCGATCTGACCCGCAATTATCGGGAGGCATACTCCCTCTATGCGGTGAACGGCATCCTCTTCAATCACGAGTCGCCCCGCCGGGGATTCGAGTTCGTCACCAGGAAGATCACCTCTGGAGTTGCGCGGATCGTTGCCGGGAAAGCCAAGACACTGGCGCTCGGGAACCTGGAGGCCCGACGAGACTGGGGTCATGCCCGGGAATACGTCGAGGCCATCTGGAAGATGGTCCAGCAACCCGAGCCGCAGGACCTGGTAATTGCCACCGGCCAGAACCACAGCGTGAGGGATTTCTGCGAAATGGCCTTCCGCCGCGTCGGTCTCGACTACAGGGACTTTGTGGTCGCCGATCCTCTATTGCACCGTCCCTCCGAGGTCACCCACTTGGTGGGTGACAGCTCCAAGGCCCGCGCCCGGCTCGAATGGACTCCAAAGCTCGCCCTGGAAGACCTGGTGTATGAGATGGTGCTTTCCGACTGCAAGACCCACGGAGTGGAAGACCGGGTGCACCAGCAACCGTCCCAAAAACAGCAAACTTGAATTTGGGCCTTGGTGCACCCGGGACCCTTCGAGCAAGCAGGCTGCTACCCCGTAATCAGCGCTCGCCGCGCAGCCCCATGTGGTTGAAGTGAACTTAGCGGGAGATGAGCGGACACAGTTGCACTAGGAAAGTGCAGCTGGGATCTATAGATCCTCATGGGGTCCCCAGTGGTAGGATTTTGGGTTTTCCACGACTCAAAAACTACACAAAGGAGACCACCATGAGTACCCGCGAGAAGCTTATCAAGGCCCGGTTGGGGATGCTAGCCCTGGCCGAGGAACTGCAGAACATCCGCCTGGCCTGCAAACGGGCCGGCATCAGCCGCAGCCACTTCTACGAGATCAAGCAGGCCTTCGAGAAGTTCGGCCGCGACGGTCTGGCGCCCCAGCCGCGGCGCCGGCCGCGCATGCCCAATCAAACTCCTCCGGAACTGGAACAGAAAATCCTGGAGATGACCGAGCAGTATCCCACCTACAGCTACGTCCGCATCAGTTCCCAACTGAAGCTCCTGAGCATCGGCGTCTCGGCTCCCGCCGTGCGTGCCGTCTGGCAGCGCCACCGCCTGGTGGTGAAGTTCCAGCGCCTGCTGTGGCTGGAGCAGAAGACCGCCCAGCGCGGCGGCGTGCTCACCGAGAGCCTGCTGCACAAGCATCGCGCCCGCACCGTCGATCCCGAGCAGCACGTCGAGTCGCCCTATCCTGGCTATCTCCTCTGCCAGGACACCTACTTCGTCCCCACCATCAAGGGCGTTGGACGCATCTACGCTCAGTCCGTGGTCGATGCCCATTGCTCACTGCGTTTCGCCAAGCTGGCTCTTTCCAAGGAGCCCCTCACCGCAGTGTCCGTTCTTCATGAGAAGGTTTTGCCGTTCTTCGAGGAACATGCCGCGCCCGTCGAAATCTGCTCACCGACAACGGCCGCGAATACTGCGGACGGGAACTCCATCACCACTTCGAGTTTTACCTGGCCATCAACCAGATCCGCCACCGACGTACCGAGGTGCGCTCCCCGGAAACCAACGGCTTCTGCGAACGCTTCCATCGCACCCTCAAAGAGGAGTTTTCTCCCTCGCTTTCCGCAAGAACACCTATGAATCGCTCGATCAGCTTCAGCAGGATCTGGATCTTTACCTGGAGTTCTACAACCGCGAGCGCGCCCACCCCGGCTACCGCACGCAAGGCCGAACTCCGTATCAGGCGTTCTTGGATGGCTTGAACAATCTTCCTCAGGAAGGAGTCGCCTGATGAGCTAAAATCTCGCCACCGGGGGCTTCATCGGTGTCCGGACATCTTCCGCTAACTACATCTCAAGCATGTGGAGTGGTGCTTTCCAGCGAACCCGTTATCGCCTTAGCTTTGCCAAGCTAATCCCTCTCTCACGGTCATTGGAGCGAACCGTCCGCGCCCAGGATCCCACCGCCTGAGTCGTGCGCTCTAGCACGTAGCCGAGGCCGGACGACAACTTTCCGTGTTCGAAGCTCCTCCGCTTTGCTCACTGGAC
>CAYPHP010000015.1:11837-15781 GCA_964410045.1 uncultured Acidobacteriota bacterium
GTGACCTGATCGACCTTGGTCTCTTTCTCGTTGGTACTACGGTCCGGCTCGTTGAGATCGATGATTAACCAGCATATTTGGCGCCAGTGGTCCCCGAAAGCGGCGAACCGAATGGGTATGAGAGTACTAGCCCCCAGCCGGTTGGAGACGATTCCGTGAAGGAGCGAGCCACTCATATCGTTTGCAATATGTGCCGAACTTGCCGTATTCTTAGACTCAGGTCAGAAACCGCCCGATTCCCCCAAGCGGGCACAGGGGTACTCGCAAGTGCATGGCGCTTTGAAGGGGTGCAACTGCGGTCTTTCGCGAAGGGGGGACGGCTAACCGCCCGCAACCATAGGCCTTGAGCAGGGCCGCCAATATGTGCCACCCAACATCGCCACGCCCTCGCCGCATCGCCGTGATTCACTGGTTCTTCCTCACTCTGATGGCGTGGCCGATTGGCGTTTCCTCTCTTGCGCAACAGCCCTCAGGACAGAAACCAACCGTCCCCGAACAGGCGCCAGTTCAAGAACGTCTGCAGCAGTTGGAGGTTCGCGAAAACCAGTTGTCACCGGAAGCGGCAAGCAAGCAATATCACGAACTATTGCTTGAGTGTGAGTCGCAAAAAGACGCCCTAGGGATGGGCCGGGTCAAGCTCGGTTTAGCTCGGGTTGCGATGCGACAAAGGAATCCGGATGAGGCACTTCGCCTGGCCAGCGAGGCATTACCGCTGTTGGCGAGCGATGTTCGTTTCGGAGCCATGGCCTATTTTGAACTTGCGAACATCCATATGGCCCGCGGCGATCCCGAGACGGCACTTGTCAACTACCAGAAAGCGCTTCCTGGTTTTCGGGAAGCGAAGGACTCCTTCCAAGAAGGCCGTACTCTGAATGGCATCGGCAACGTGTACTTCTATACGGGCCTCCGAGAGAGGGCCTGGGAGAACTATCTCGGGGCCTACCGGATCGCCCAGTCGACGGGCAACGCGGTCCTCCTCGGACGTAGCTTGAACAACCTCGGTTACTTGGCCACTTGGACCGGCCGGTACGCCGAAGCGATCGACTTTTACCAACAATCCCTTGACCTGAAGCTGAAGGCAAACGATGAAATAGGAGCAGCCAGAACTTACAACGGGTTTGGGGTGGTGTATGTCCGACTGGGAAACTACGTCAAAGCGCTTGAGTATTACGAGGCAGCATTGAAGATCTTCCAAGCTCGCGCCCCGCAGGAAGCTTCAATCGCCTTGAACAACATCGGCGGAACGGTCTTCAAGAACCTGGAACAGTACGATGCGGCACTGGACTATCTCCAGAAGGCGTACAACATAGCCTCGGCATCGCGAAACCTCCTCGAGATGCTCTTGCCCTTGAACAATCAAGGTTACGTCTATTCCATACAGGGGCGTTACGAAGAGTCCCTCAAGAAGCATCAGGAAGCTTTGAAGGTGGCGCGAGAGATCCCGGCTCCCGAATATGAGTTGCATGCCCTGCATGGGATGGCGAACAACCTATTCCGAATGGAGAAATACCCCGATGCCTTGGATGCTTTCCAACAGGTCGTTTCTCTCAGTGAACGGCTAAAGAGTCCGGACACGAGTGTTGGCGGCCATACTGGAATGGGAAGGACCTACGAGAAGCTCGGGCAGCCGGCGATGGCGCAAGCCAAGTACCGGGCGGCGATAAACACGATCGAAACAGCCCGAGGACAGGTCCAGTCAGACACGGAGAAGGCCGAGTACCTGGAAAACAACCTCGAGGCCTACACTAATCTGGTCCGAGTCCTCGCCGACAGTCGACTTGTCTCCGCGTCAGCCTTGGCGGAGGCATTCTCGATTGCGGAAAAGGGCCGCGCTCGAGTTTTGCTGGAACTCCTGGCGGACAGTAGAAACCGCATCGCCCCGAAGGTCGAACCCCAACTAGCAGCCGAGCAGGAGACCCTCACCGCTAAGATCGCGACCATACAGAATCAGATCCGTGAATCGATGACAGGAGCCAAGTTGCCGGGCGAAAAGCTGACTGCCCTGTGGCAAGAGTCTGACCGCTTGTACGACAGCTATCAGCTCGTGCAACAGAAGATTCGCCGGCAGGATCCCCGTTATGCGGGCCTGCAGGATCCGGCACCGATCGGCCTCCGTGAAGCGGAGCGGGCTCTTCCAGATGACGCCGTGCTGCTGGAATATGTCTTTGATTATCGGCGGAATCCGCTGGGGCTGCCTCGCGAGTCGTGGGGCCTGTGCTTCGTCATTTCTCGACAGGGGAGCCGGGTGTTCAAGGTCGAGTCGGCCTCCGAAATACCCGAACTCGTCTCACGCGTCCGCAATCTCCTGGTCCGACCTATGGAGTCAGATGAAGACTCGAAAGACGTCTCGGCGGCATTCGTGAGCGCTTCGAGCCGGTTGTATCAACTCTTGATGGCTCCCGCTCAATCAATGCTTTCCGGCAAGAAGCGAGTGATCGTGGTTCCCGATCGTGCGCTAGCACTTCTTCCTTTTGAGGTCCTGCTCACCACAAGTCGTGCGAGGACGTACCAATCCTGGTCCGACCTGCCCTATTTGTTGAAGAACTACGTGATCAGCTACGCCCCTTCGGCGTCGACCTATGCCGAAATGTTGAAACTGCCAGAACGGCCTCAGACAGCTCCCAAAGATCTGTTGGTCTTGGCTGACCCTGTCTACGAGAGTGAATCCCCGTCAGTCACCGTGTTGGACCTGATGAAGGCGCGTTCTACGCGCGGTAGCTTTGAACGGCTGCCCTACACGGCGCAAGAGGCCGCCGCCGTCGGAAAGTTGTTTGGCCCTGACCGGCGAGACATTCTGCAAAGGCAAGATGCTACCGAGGACCGGTTTCGACAATCTGTCGCGTCCAACACGTACAAGTATCTGCTCTTCTCCGTGCATGGAATAACGAGTGTCCGTTATCCGCAGTTTTCCTCTCTGGTCCTGACCCGCGCCGCGGGTTCTCCTCAGGACGGGTTGCTGCAGGCGCATGAGATCTACAACCTGCGGCTGAACTCAGAGGTAGCAGTGTTGTCGGCGTGCGAGACCGCATTGGGCAGGAACATTCAGGGTGAAGGTCTGGTCGGTCTCACTCGCGCTTTCTTCTACGCCGGTGCGCGATCGGTGGTCGCTAGTCTTTGGCAGGTGGCAGACGCTTCCACCGCCGAGTTCATGGGCAAGTTTTTTGGGGAGTTACAGCAAGGCCGCGGTGGCGCGGCGGGATTACGGAGGGCCAAGCTGCAAATGCTGCAGAGCCAGCCGTATTCTCACCCGTTCTTCTGGGCGCCATTCATTCTTTCCGGGAATCCGTGAGCCCGAGCGCGGCATTGGTAGTCGGAGGGGTATTTGGGGGGAGTCCTTAGACCGATAAGGGCACGTTGGCTGTTGATCGGCGTGATGGTCTGGGCATCAGCCGGGTCAGCGCAGCCAAACAGCGCCAATTCTAAGGCGAGTGTCCCCGGCCACACGCTGCCGGCCGCTGTGTCTGCAGTGCGCGGACCACGAACTTCCCCCAACAAGCAAATCCGCTTCGGAGTCGTGCTGCGTGGCAGCCTGGACGGCTCACGAAGAGTCAGAGGTGCAGAAAACGCCTACGGCCAAGTCATGGCCTTCCTTCGCTCTGGCGGCGTGCGGGTCGACAAGACCTTTCCGCACCGCCTACTGATCACCGGCCAGGCCACTGTCAGTCAGTTGGAACAACTGCTGGACGTAGAGTTCTACGACTTCACAGTCCATGGCAGGACGCGCTTTGCGACGGTGAAGGAACCCAAACTGCCCGTGGGAATCGCAGGACACGTAACCGCGATAACCGGATTGAACGATGTAGTGGAGATGCAAAGAGGGCTGACCGGCGGAGCGCTGGCAGGAACTTCGATACCCCAGATTCAGAAGGCCTACAACGTTTCACCCTTGTTGACCTCGGGGATCAACGGAACAGGTCAGGCCATCGCCATCATCGCGCCGGGTA
>CAYPHP010000015.1:15791-16638 GCA_964410045.1 uncultured Acidobacteriota bacterium
TCCGACATCCAGACCTTCTGGACGAACAACGGGGTCAGCCGCTCACTTTCCAGTCTCATAGTGGGGAACCCTCCGCGTCCGACAACCCCAGCCGACGTCGAAGCCACGCTGGACATTGAAATGTCGAGTTCCATGGCCCCGGGCTCGCCGATCTACATCTACTTTAGCGGGCTGGATACGGTGAGCATCCTGGCGGCCTTGAGCAAAGCGGTGGAGGACGCTGAAGCCCTGAAACTGGTTGCCGACGGTAGTGCGGCCAAGCCGTTCATGAGCGCGCTGAGCATGAGCTTTTCGTCTTGCGATGCGTGGATGACTCAGGCGGACGCCCGCGCGTGGGACACGCACTTCAGCGCGTTGACTTCGAACGGAGTGAGCATCTTCGCGGCCAGCGGTGATTCCGGCGTGGCCGGGTGCAACACCGGGACCGCGGTGGAGCTTGTGCGATCGGTCGGGTTTCCAGCCACTAGCCCGCTCGTGACGGCAGTCGGGGGCACGGCATTAAGCACTGACGTAGCTGGTAACCGCGTGAGCGAGGTGGCTTGGGCTAAGACCCAGCCGTTTCTGACCTCTTCCTCGGGCGGAGGAAAGAGCCGGATCTACGTACGCCCGCCATGGCAGAGCAGCTTGACGCTGGTAGGCGACAATGCTCGCCTTGTGCCCGACGTCGCCCTCACGGCATCCACCGTCGATCTCTACGTCAACGGCCTGGACGTTCCTGCGGGAGGGACCAGTGCATCGAGCCCGCTGTGGGCCGGGATCACGGCCCTGATCAATCACCAGCGGGTTCAGTCTGGACCTGTGAAGGTGCCGATCGGATTCTTGAACGCCCAATTCACTCAACTGGGCG
>CAYPHP010000016.1:0-6814 GCA_964410045.1 uncultured Acidobacteriota bacterium
CTCACCTTTGCGGCCCCGGACCATGGGGGCCAGGATCATGATCCGCTCGTCGAGACCCAGGGTCATGATCTTCTGGACGATCTGCTCCGACGATTGTCGTGATATGGGCTTACCGCACTTCGGGCAGTGGGGAACCCCGATGGACGCGTACAGCACGCGGAGGTAGTCGTAGATCTCGGTGATCGTGCCGACCGTCGACCGGGGGCTGCGAGACGTGGTCTTTTGCTCGATGGAGATGGCCGGGCTGAGCCCGTCGATCGAGTCCACGTCGGGCCGCTCCATCTGGTCGAGGAACTGGCGGGCGTAGGTGGACAGGGTCTCGATGTACCGGCGTTGCCCCTCGGCGTAGATGGTATCGAACGCCAGGGAGGACTTGCCGGATCCGGACAGTCCGGTAATTACGGTCAAGGCGTTGCGCGGGATCTCAACGTTGACGTTGCGCAGGTTGTGCTGGCGCGCGCCGCGGACCGTGATCTTGTCGATGGCCATTCGAAGACGGGACGGCGGGTCCCAGTCGAAGCCGCCGCCGGAATCCCAAACTATCTATGGTAGCAGAGGAGCGGGTCGGGGGGTTAGAGTTGCTTGATTTCCTGGATCCGGGACGTGACGATGACGCCGTAAGGCGAGTGACCGAACTCCAGGCGCATCCCGCGTCCGACGAACCCGACCTTGAGCATGCAGCCTCCCCAAGTGGATCCGTGGATGCCCACCGAGACCGGCTCGGGGCAGAACTCGGGATGGCCGGAGATCAAGGCCCGCCCGCGTCCCTGGTGTACCAGCACGTAGCGCCGGTTCTCGGTATGCACTTCCAGGCTGGCGCCTTCCGGAAGCGCATCCAGGTAGACGCCGCCCTCAACTTCCGAGCGAACGATGGCGTCATTCACCTCGTCGGCGAGATTGGGGTGAGGGTGGAACAGCCGTGGTTGCGGGATGTACGTGTGACTGTACACGGTCCCTTCTCTATCGCCAGTATCTCCGAAAACCCATGGCGCGGCAAGAGCGTTGTTGGTAGCATGAACCACCCAAAGGTCATGGGGCGGTCGGGGGAGGTGGCAGGGAATGCAGGATCAGGTCGTTGAAGCTCCCAGCGGGTCGGACTGGAACTTCTACATCCTGTCGATGCAAGAGAAGCCCGGCTGGCGGACGCGCGTCGGCGGCGACCAGACCCACGCGCCGCATCCCGGTTCCGCGATCCGCTACAAGGAGCAGGTCTACGAACTGATTGCCGTCGAGCCCGCCGAAGGCACTCCCTACGCCTACCGCTACACCCTGCGCAAGTGGGAAGACCGCTTCGTCCTGCGCCAGGTGTTCCCCTACAGCGAGGAGATCGCCCGGGAGACCGGGCAAAAACTCCAGGAGCAGCGCCGTCAACAAACGAAAAACGCTTGGGTCACTTGGTGGTTCGCCCTCACCGGCATGGTCCCGACACACTTGGCCACGCGCTGGGAGCGGGAATGGGGACTGCCTCTGCGTCGCGCCGCCTGGTTCAACATCTTCTTCCTGGCCATCATTGCGATGACCGTTGGTCCAGCTTGGGAGAAGGCCCACGGCGGCATGGATCCGGTGGCCAGGTTCTTCCTCTACCTGCAGATCGAACAGGCCGTTCGTTTCGTCTGGTTGATGTGCTCGCATGCCGCGGTCGGCTCGATGTTGCCGACCCTGCCATGGCTCCTGTGGACCATGTCGCTGGGCCTAAATCCCGACGGCAGCCCGCGCCGACGACAGGCCGAGTATCTTGAGGCGCAGAAGGATGAAGTGCGCTACCTGACGCGCGGCGAGGAGGCCACTACCCAGCCTTGGGACATCGAGGTCCGCTCGGTGTTTCGCGACCCTGTCCTGCTGGGTCCTGCTCCGGTGCGCTTCGACGGCCAGGTCTACCAGCCGCTCAGTGGCATTCAGGAAGGCGACGGCATCAACCGCCGCTACGTCTTCCGGCTGAAGAAGCTCGATCCCAACACGCAGGCGCGGCGGGAGTACTTCCGCGATCGCGACGGCGCCGAGATCGCCAAGCTCCTGCCTTACGAGCGCGCTCGCGACACAGCGCACGTCTTTGCGTTTCTGTGCGGCTTCCTGCCCACGGAACGGCAATTGGAGTTGGAACGAAAGTACGAAATCAACGCCGGCATGTGGACGCAACGGACGGCTTGGGTGATGGCGGCGTCGATGGCCGCGCAAGCCTGGTTTCTTTGGGGCGCGCCGCGCGGCCTCGGCCACCTGGTGCTCCTGTACTTCAGCGTTGAAACGGCCTGGCGGCTGTACGTTTCCTACAGCCGCGGCGAGCCTTGCGGTTCGGCGCTGGGCTGGCTGCTGCTCCCGGTGCTTCGGTTCTAAGCTCGACGGAGGATTTCGAGTGCCAAGCCGCTACCTGGTTTCGTGGCGAACTCGGAGGGACGCGCTCCCCCGGCCATGTTCAGACACAGCTTCCAGGCGTCGCCATCCACTTCGAAGATGCCGCGATTGGTGTTCCCTTTTTCGGGTCCGGCAGTGAAGACCATGTCCAGAGCGTGGGGCACGACCGCAGTGTCCACGCGCATCGTTCCATGATATGTCGCGCCCATGCCGGTGGTGGTGAATTCCCTCCCGCTGACTACCACCTGGGCATCGCCGGCCGGCATCGGTTGCCCGTCGATTTCAAGGCTCACGACCTTCCAAGTTCCTTGCAGCTTGTCCATGGTTCCTCACACATGCTGATCGAAGAGGATCTGATTCCCGTCCGGATCAGCGAGCACCAAGCTGGCCGGCCCCGTGGTCGACTCGTCCGCCTCTACCTGCAACTGCACTCCTTGGGCCTTGAGCCGGCCCTGCAACTCGCGAATGTCGGTGAAGCTCTGCAGCTTTTGCGCGTTGCCGTCCCAACCGGGGTTGAAGGTGAGGATGTTCTTCTCGAACATCCCTTGAAAAAGACCGATCACACTGTCGCCGTTCTTCAGGATCAGCCAGTTCTGCGCGGCATTACCGGCGAAGGCCTGGAAGCCCAACTTCTCGTAAAAACTCCGGGAAGCCTCCAGATTCTTGACCGCCAGACTGACGGAGAAGGCTCCGAGTTGCATGGTGTTCATGGTTTCCTTTCGATCTCGATGCGCATGCGGTCCAGGTCGGCCACCAACTTCTTGCGCGCCGATGAAACAATCAGCGGCGTCAGCAGTTTGGCGAAGGCGTTGTCGAAGGTGTAGCGGCTGTCGCACTCGAGCCGGGTCGCGCCGCCGCCGAGATCGGTCAGCGAGTATTCAGCCTTGCCAGTGAATCCCCCGGCGGCCGAGACAGTCACCGACAATCGGCGGTTGGGCTCTACCGCATCCACGGAGCTGTTGATGCGCATGATCGCCCCGTTGTTGTTCATGTCTTCCATGACCCAAACCGCGTGGGCGCCCACCGCCGGAGGTCCTTGGCGGTCGCTTTCCACCTGCTTCAGCCAGCTCACCCACGATTTCAGCTTCTCCGGTTCATAGAGGTACGGCCAAACCGCGTCCGGGCTGCGGCGGATGGTCACCGAGGCCTGCAGACGGGTCGCGTCGGCGCGCGCGCCCAACACCAGCAGGACGACTACGGCAATGGCCAACAGGCCTGCGAATGCACCAACGATACGGATAAGCCATTTCATTGGATCCTCCTCAAAACCAGGAAATGGGGTCCGCTTTCAGCGGAACCTGCGACAAGACAAAGGACCACAGGAAATGCCAGCCCACCAAGATCCACGCCGTAGCCATCACCAGCAGCGCGGCCGGTTGCTCCCAGCGTGACCGGCGCATGCGCACGGCCAGCAACTCGGGCAGGGAGCGCGCCACCTGCCGCCAGTACCAGCGGCGTGTGCGGCCGTGGCAGGCGTACTCCTCGGCCAGATCGCCGGCCAGCACATCCCGGTATTCCGGCGGCGCCGCCCAGGACAGCAGCAGCACGGCCAGGCGCGGAGGATTCATTGAAGTGTTCATACCGGCCGCAGCTTCAGTCCTTCCATCATGCTGGCCAGGGCCTTTTGGGTCCGCTCCAGCGACTTCGATCCCCCGGCGGTTACCTGGTAGATCCGCCGTGGACGTCCGCCGCGTTCAGCGGTGGGCTCCGTCTCCCGCGAGCGGACCAGGCCTTTCGACTCCAGGCGGTCGAGCGTGGCATAGACCGCGCCGATAGCGCACTCCCGCCCGGTACGGTCTTCGATCTCGCGGCGCACGGTCATGCCGTAAGCGTCCTCCCGCAAGCGCAGGATCGCCAGCAGCACAATCTGTTCGAACTCTCCCAGGGCATCGCCCTTCGCCATTTCTACAAAGTAGAGTAAGTGGCGGAATCTGTCAAGCGAAAAAAATCTCGGCCAACTTGGGCTCGCTTGATTCCCATACGCTTATAGCGTATGCTTCAACTTATGCGCCGAGTGCCGATGACGGTTGTCGAAACGCCTCAGTTCATTGGCGCGGCGCACCGTCTGATGATCGAGGCAGAGAGGCTGGCGCTCATTGCCTGGCTTGCCGCCAATCCCGAGTCGGGCGACGTAATGCCGGACACAGGCGGGGTGCGGAAGCTGCGCTGGGCGGCCAAAGGCAAAGGCAAACGCGGCGGCGCTCGCGTGATCTATTACTACCGGCACGAACTCCTGCCTCTGTTCCTGCTCGACATGTATTCGAAGAACGTGAAGGTGAATTTGACGGCCGCAGAGCGAAACGCGATCAAGAAGCGGATACCGGTTCTTGTGGAGCAGTACGAGAGAAGGAGATGGTCATGAAGAGGGCTAATGCCAACGGCAGAAAACGGACGAAAGCCGCGGTGGGCCAGCGGATCATGAAGAGTCTGGATGAAGCAACAGCCTGGGCCAGCGGTGCGAAGGTTCCGGTACGCGTGACGGCCGTTCATGTTCCGGCAGTCAACGTCCGCGCGGTGCGGCGCCAGTTGGGTCTGAGCCAAACGGAATTCGCGGCGAAGTTCGGTTTTCCCGCGGCCACGCTTCGAAACTGGGAACAGGGACGGACCCGGCCGGATCGTCCGGCGCGGGTGCTGCTCGCCGTGCTGGCGCGTCATCCGGACGTCGTAGAAGACGTTCTGCGCAAGACCGGCTGAGTCGCGCTCTCCATTGCAACGCCCCTCACTGCAACTTTCCAGTCGCCGGTCCGTAGGCTACTGTTGACAGCGATTCGCCATGGTAATCGCCCTCTCCCGCGCGTTGTACCGGGCTCGGTTCGGCATCCTGACGATGGCCGCGGCTTGTTTGCTGGGACTGATCGCGGGCGCGGCCATGGTCCACTCCGGAAACCGGTTTGCCCTCGACCAGCGGGATCGCCTCGTGGCCCAAGCGCGGGACACCTCTCGGATCTCGAGAGCGATGAAGCAAGGCAAGCGCCGAACGGCCGCCGTTCTGGACGCTGCCGGCAACCTGATCGGCGCAGCGGCCACTTCGCTGGCCGGATATTGGGCGCCGGCAGCCTATCCCCTCGCGCTGCACAAAGGCTGGATCGGTGGAATCGTCTCGGTGGATCGCCAGCACAGAAGCCGCTTGGTAGGCGCGGAGGCTGCCTACTACCTGACCACGCTCCTCCTGCAGTTGATCCCCTACATCCTGGCGGGGGGCGCTGGCGTCAATCTTGGGCTGGCCCGTGTGCGCCCGGTCGGGGATTATTCAGGGCCGCAGTTCCTGGGAGTACCGCAAGAAGCAATCCGCGACGCCGGCCGGATCTACCTGCTGGTGGTTCCGCTTTTTGCGGTGGCCTCAGCCTTTGAGTTCTTCTTCCGATGAACTCTTACACCGCGGCCAGCGCGGCTTCAAGATCCGCGATGATGTCGTGCCAGTCTTCCAGGCCCATCGAGAGGCGGATGCCGTCGGGGGAGACGCCGCCTTCTACTTTCTCGGTTGCCGGAATGCCGGCGTGAGTCATGGAGTAGGGATTCTCGACCAGCGTGCGGACCTGGCCCAGGCTCACCGCCAGCGTAATGGTGTAGGCGTGCTCGGCGATGTAGTCGACAAAGCGGTCCGACGCGGCCACACGTTCCTCGACGCTCTTCCCTTCACCCTTCAACTCGAAGTAGAGCATGCTGCCGGGAGCGAACTTGCCGTCGTAACTGACCATCTGCTTGCGGGCCAGTTCGGGCTGGGGGAAATTGGCCAGCCCGGGATACGCGACGCGCCCGACTTTGGGATGCTTGGTCAAGTAGTCGGCTACCTTCACGGCGGCCTTCTGCTCGGCCACCATCCGCGCCGCAAACGACGGCAGTCCGTAGACCAGGATCGGCCAGGCGTTGCGCGGCGAGAGCACTCCGCCGAAATCCTTGCGGAAGGCCATCAGCGGATGGTAGTAGGAACTCGCGCCGACCACCACGCCGCCCATGTCGGTACCGAAGCCGCAGAGATTTTTGGTCAGCGAGTGGATCACCAGGTCAATGCCCCACTCGATCGGACGCTGGCAGAACGGCGTGGCGAAGGTGTTGTCCACCATGGTGTGGATGCGGTCTTTCTCCGGGCGGCCTTTACTGGCTTCGCGTGCAACGGTCGCAACCGCTTCCAGATCGATCAACTCCATGGTGGGATTCACCGGCGTCTCGAAATAGATCACGCGAGTCTCTGGACGGATGGCCTTGGTGATGCACTCCGGACATTTCATGTCCACAAAAGTTGTGGTGATGCCCCAACGCGGAAGCCATTTGGCCAGGATGGTGTAGGTGGAGCCGTAGAGCGCCCGGTGCGCCACGACGTGGTGTCCGCTCTCTAGCAACGTACCGAGCGCGCCGCTGATCGCGGCCATGCCGGTGGCATACGTTACCGCGATGTCGCCGCCCTCGGAAATTGCCAGGTTTTCTTCCAGCATCCCGCGCGTTGGCTCGTCCAGACGGTCGTAGA
>CAYPHP010000016.1:6824-16340 GCA_964410045.1 uncultured Acidobacteriota bacterium
GCCGAAGTCGGCAAAGCCCTTAGCGCCGCGCTGGGCGGTCGTCAATCGGAACGAAGCGGAACTGCTGGCTGGCGGAACAACGTGGTGATCGTAGTCCCACCGTCCCGTCGGAAAGCTGCCGTGGATCAGGCGCGTCCGGACCCGGTATTGTTCGCGAGGCTTCTTCGGCTCATGCGGCTTCTTCATGCCTTCGGATTATACGACCATAAGCCCGGACTCGTCCGCAGATTGCGCAGATTCCGCAATCCCACTGCGTTACAGCACCCAGTTGCAAAGTGCAATAGCTATTAACATCAATAGGTTAGGGGTGGCCAGCGGCTTGCACCTCTCCTGGTGTATGACTGGACTCGTCGTGATCAGCATTGAGGAATGCAAGGGGTGTGGCCTTTGCATCGAGGCTTGTCCTCCCCGGGTTTTGGAGCTCGCCAAAGAGCTGAGCCACTACGGCGTGCATCCGGCTCACTACACTGGTAGTGGATGCACCGGCTGCGGGATCTGCTTCTATGCCTGTCCCGAGCCCGGAGCGATTACCGTATACCGCGGACGGCGCCAGAGGCTTGACGCTCTTGCCGCCCAGCAACCGGTGGCGGAGGAGACCCATGCGCCAGTTATGTAAGGGCAACGTGGCGGTGATCAAAGGGGCTCTGCTGGCCGGATGTCAAGCCTACTACGGATATCCCATCACGCCAGCCAGCGAGATCGCCGAAGCTGCCGCGGCGATGCTGCCGCAGGTGGGCGCCGAGTTCCTGCAGGCGGAAAGCGAAGTAGCGGCCATCAACATGGTCTATGGCGCGGCGTCGACGGGCCTGCGGGTGATGACCGCCTCGTCCGGACCCGGGGTCAGCCTGATGCAAGAGGGGATCTCATACATCGCGGGCGCGGAACTTCCCTGCGTGATCGTGGACGTGATGCGTGGCGGGCCTGGACTCGGCAACATCGCCCCTGAGCAAGGCGATTACTTCGCCATGGTCAAAGGCGGCGGTCACGGATGCTACCGCAACCTGGTGCTGGCGCCGAACTCGGCCCAGGAAATGTGCGACCTCACGCGGCTGGCCTTCGACCTAGCCGACCGCTATCGCAACCCGGTGGTGGTCCTGAGTGACGGGTACATCGGGCAAATGATGGAACCGCTGGAGCTTGATGAAAACGCGATCCCGGACAAAGTTGAACGGCCGTTTCCGTCATGGGCGGTTCGGGCAACGCACGAAACGCGTCCGAACCTGGTGACCTCCATCCAGCTCCTGCCCGACGTGCTGGAAGCGCATATCCGCAAGATGGAGCGGAAATATCGCGAGGCCGAGGAGAAAGAGATCCGCTTCGAGTACTACGATCCAGACGGAGGGGCCTTGGGCGACGCGGATGTCCTGCTGGTAGGCTATGGGATCGTCTCCCGGGTGCTTCGCTCGACTGCCGAGCAGGCCAACCGCAAAGGCATCCGCGCCGCCCTGTTCCGTCCGATCACGCTGTATCCGTTCCCGTCGGAAGCGCTGGCCCGTGCCGCCGCCAACGCCCGCATGGTGCAGGTGGTGGAGCTAAGCACCGGACAAATGGTGGAAGACGTGCGCCTGGCTCTCGAAGGAGACGTGCCGGTGGAGTTTTTCAGCCGGGTCGGCGGTAACGTGCCGCGCGCCGAAGAGATTTTGGGCGAGTTGTGGAAGCACTCGAATCTGCTGCAAGCCGAGCCCAGGAGGGCCTACTGCCGTGTCCGAGCTTGAGATCCTGCACAGCAAGTCCCCGGCGTTCTATGACATTTACGAGCGCAAGACGGACCTGCAGCATCAGACCCACTACTGCCCCGGCTGTGGGCACGGCATCGTTCACAAGCTGACCGCCGAAGCCATCGTGGAATTGGGACTGCAGGACCGCACTGTGTTCGTCAGCCCGGTAGGCTGCTCCGTGTTTGGCTATTACTACTTCGATGTAGGCAACGTCCAGGCTCCGCACGGACGCGCGCCCGCGGTCGCCACCGGCGTGCGCCGAGCGCTACCTGAGAGTATCGTTATCAGCTACCAGGGTGACGGCGATCTGGCCGCCATCGGCACCGCGGAGATCATTCATGCCGCGAATCGCGGTGAAAACATCACCGTGATTTTCGTCAACAACGCCATCTATGGAATGACCGGAGGTCAGTTGGCGCCCACCACGCCGATCGGGGAGATGACCACCACGTCGCCGTTCCGGCGTAGCTGGCACGAAGGACCGCCGGTGAGAGTGGCCGAGCTGCTGTCGGCCCTCGAAGCTCCGGTGTACATCGAGCGCGTGGCCGTGGTCGACAACAAGAACATCATGCGCGCCCGCCGCGCCATCCGCAAAGCACTGGAGTTGCAGAAGGCCGGCGCCGGATTCAGCCTGGTGGAAGTACTCTCCCCGTGTCCGACCATCTGGAAGAAGACGCCGGTAGAGGCGCAGAAGTGGGTCCGCGAGCACATGCTTCCGGTGTTCCCGCTGGGTGTCTACCGCGACCGGAAACCTGAAGCGCGCACGGCGTACTCGTTCCCGCAGCGGAAGCTTCCCGAAGTCTTGGAAGTCGAGCGTCAATCCGCAATCCGAAATCCGCAATCCGCAATGCCTGCGAAGCCGCTATCCGTCAAGATCGCCGGCTTCGGCGGCCAGGGCATTCTCCTGCTGGGGCAGATCCTGGCGGAGATGGGCATGACCGAAGGGCGGGAAGTGAGCTGGCTGCCGTCCTATGGGCCGGAGATGCGCAGCGGCAGCGCCTATTGCGACGTCAATCTTTCCAGCCAGGCGATCGGATCGCCGCTGGTTTCGCACCCTGACGTGTTGATCGCGATGAACGAGTTGTCGCTGGAAAAATTCGGCCGCGACGTGCCGTCCGAAGGCCTGATCCTCTACAACGGCAAGGAGTGGCCGGCGGCGATTCCCAAGCCGCAAGCTCGTGTCATGGCGCTACCGGCTTCGGATATCGCCGACAAGCTCGGCTCGGCCAAAGTCGGCAACATCGTCATGCTCGGCGCGCTGCTGGCGGCTACCCGCTGCCTGGCACCGGATACAGCCGGCCGTGTGCTGGAGCACAAGGTGAAGGACTCGCGCCTGCTGGAAATGGACCGTCACGCCTTGGAAGCCGGCCTGGCCTTCGCAGCCTAGTTCCTCATTCCTCGTTCCGTCTAACGCGCCACATCCACACGAGCCACAACATCACCGCGGCCATCCCGATCCAGCCGATGGCGCGGGTGATGCGGCCAAGGGTCATGTCGTGCTGATAGAGGTTCATGGCTCGCAGCATGTAATCCCAGTCATGGCCGATGTCCTGATCGCCTGTGGCGCCGGGCGCCACGAGTTGCAGCGCGTGCGATCGAGCGTCGGCCATGTAGATCCCCACGTTGATCAGGGAATTGAAGAACATGAAAATACAGAACGCGATTCCGGGGATCTGGCCGCGATAGGCGAACCCGTACGCCAGCATCAGCGGGACCAGCAGTTGGAGCAGTGTTCCGCCGGCAACGCGCATGAACTGCCCGGGCAGGATGATTCCGAAGATTTCGTGGCCCCACTCGTGGGTCACCAGATGGCAGGCGTCCAGGTAATAGGTCTCACGCCAGTAGAGGACGATGGTGAAGGCGAAGAACAGGTTCAGCGCGATCACCGCACCGGGCGGCACCGGTTGCCATTCGTACTCAGGGCCGGGAAACTGGAGAAAGCGCATGTCTTAGTTTCAGCCTAGGCGAATGGTACACTAAACCAATGCATGGCCACGACCATGCCCACCATACCCACGCGAGCGATCTGGGCCGCATCCTCAAGGTTTCCACGATCCTCACGCTGGTGTTCGTGGCGGTGGCGCTGGCAGCCGGTTGGTATGCCCACAGCCTGGCCCTGATCAGCGATGCCTGGCACAATTTCTCGGATGCCCTGGCGCTGTTGCTGAGCTGGTTCGCGGTCTACATCCAGTCGCGTCCTCCGAATCCGGTGAAGACGTTCGGCTACCACCGCGCGGGTGTGCTGGCCGCCGTGGTCAACGCGGTCACACTGGTGGGCATCGCCCTCTACATTTTTTATGAGAGCTACGAACGGCTGAAGCGTCCGCAGACCGTAGATTCCACGATCATGATGGCGGTTTCGCTGATCGGCCTGGGGCTGAACACGGGCATTGCCGCGGCGCTGTTCCGGTCGGCAAAAGGGGACCTGAACATACGTAGCGCGTTCATCCATCTGGTGGGCGACGCGCTGGGCTCGGTGGCAGTCATGATCGGAGCGGTGGCCATCCGCTTCACCGGCGTGTCGGCCATCGATCCCATTCTCAGCATCCTGATCGGCGTGCTGATCCTGTGGACCTCCTGGGACATCATCAAGGAAGCGCTCAACGTTTTGCTGGAAGGATTGCCGCGCGGAATGACCCTGCCGCAGGTGGCCGACGCGGTGCGCGGCGTGCGGGGCGTGATTGACGTGCATGATCTGCACGTGTGGACGCTGGGGCCGCGGATGCTGGCGCTGAGTTGCCATCTTTGTGTCGCCGACATTCCGCTTTCTGAGAGCCGCGAGATCCTGAATCGCGTGAATCAACTTCTGGAAGACCGGTTCCACATCGGCCACACCACCATTCAGCTTGAGCACGCGCCGTGCGTCGAGCCATGCGCGGTCAATCACCGAACGTAAGGAGCGAGCTTAGTTGACCCAGTTGTCCGGACCGCTGGGACGGTCCTGCTTGCGCATGTAGACTTCAAACTGCTTGCGCAGGCGTTTGCGGCGCCAGTTGGCGTAGGCGATCCGCCATTCTTCGGGTGAGAACCACTTGGTCCAGGCCGATCGGCGCGGCCGATGGGAATAGTAGCCGGAGATCGGGGAGTATCCGCGCGACGACTCCATCCGCTTCAAGTACAAGTAACCGATCACGAAGCCACCAAGGTGCGCGATGTGGCTGACCGTTCCGCCGCCGCCCGATTGCAGCGCCAGGTAAAAGGAAATACCGCCCATGAGGATCACGAAGTAGCGTGCCGGCATGGGAAAGAACAGAAAGGCCAGGATGGTCGCGTTGGGAAACAGAACGCCGAAGGCCACCAGCAGTCCGTAGATCGCGCCCGACGCGCCTATCGTCGTGGTCCGGGGATCGCCGAACATCCAAGCTCCCACTAACACGCACAGACCCGCGCCGATCCCGCAGACCATGTAGTAGCTGAGGAATCGCCGCGAGCCCCAGGTGCGCTCGAGGACCGTCCCGAACATCCATAGCGCCAGCATGTTGAACAGGATGTGGCCCAGGTCGCCATGCAGGAACATGTAGGTGGCGATCTGCCAGACCATCCCCTTCACAGTGAGGAAAGGCGTCAGGCCGAAGAAAACGCGAAGATCCACCCGCAGCAGTCCGGTCACGAGGAACACCGCGGTATTGGCGATCAGCAGACTCTTGACCACAGGAGTCATGCCGATGCCGCCAAAGCCTATGCCGGCCGGCTGGAAGCGTGTGCTGCCCATGAGGGATATCTCCAGCGTAGCACACCCCTCCGTGCTGTTTTGGATTAGAATGGGGGTTTCGGAGTGTGACCATGGCCAAAACGCCACCAACGGATCATCGGCTGTTCTCCCACGAACTTCTGTCCCGTGCCAGGCCTGAAGTTCTGACCGAAATCCTGAGCGGCGTGATGGAGCCGAATCGCCTGCTGGCCGCGGTCCTGAAGCATGCCTTGTATCTGGTTTACGCCCGCTGGGGCATGGTCTTCACCACTGAAGGCGTGGTCAGTTCCGTAGGTTACGATGCCCGCCAACAGGACGAACTACATAGCCACCTAGGCGCGCTGCTACTGGAAGGCGGGACCCACTGGTATTCCGCTCCCCGGTTCAACCTGGGCCTCTCATCGTGTCTGGAACGAAGTGCAGCAGTGGACTACTGGACCGGTCAACCTGCGCCCGGCCGACGCGTGCTGGGCATGGCGGGCGTGATTCCGGGACGGGCCGGCCTGCTGGCCGTGTTGGCCGTGGAACGGGAAGCTCCCTTCAGCCAGGCGGATCAACTGCGTTTCAGCGAATGGGTGGAACTGGCGGCGTATCCCGCAGGCGCAGCGATGGAAAGCGCCCGCGCCGAACGGTTGCGCAGCCGCCGCAAGAAGATCCGCTTGTCGGACCTGCCCCTGGACCAGTTGGAGGAGATCAACCTGGCGGAGATCGAACGCATGGTCATCGCCGAAGCCATGCGGCGCTCCGGAGGGAAGAAGACCGAAGCCGCACCTCTCTTGGGGCTGAGCCGCGAAGGCTTGCGCAAGAAGATCCTGCGCCTGGCGTAGCGGCCCCGTCTCCGCCCTCCGCTCTCCCGTGTTACGATAACCAGTCTCCGAGACTCCGCCTTTGTCCGCCGAATTCAAGACCGAGAACGAGCACCGCCTGGACATCTGCGACATCGGGCGGCGGCTGCACCAGAAAGAATATGTCGCCGCCAGCGACGGCAACATCAGCGTGCGCCTCTCCGGCGGACGCATCCTGGCTACGCCCACCATGATGAGCAAGGGCATGATGCGTCCTGAAGACCTGGTGGTGGTGGACCTGGAAGGTCGCCAGCTCGACGGACGCCGCAAAGTCTCCTCCGAGATGGCCATGCACTTGTTGATCTACAACCGGCGACCCGACGTCGGCGCTGTGGTGCATGCCCATCCACATACCGCGACGGGATACGCGGCGGCGGGTCTGCCGTTGAACAAGGCGCTTATCTCCGAGGTGGTACTAGCGTTGGGGTGCATCCCACTCGCGCGCTACGGTACGCCGGGCACGCCGGAGCTTTCCGACGCGCTCAAGGACCTGGTGCCGCACTACGACGCCCTTTTGATGGCCAACCACGGCGTGGTTACCTACGGCAGCACCCTGCTGGAGGCCTACTTCAAGATGGAGACGGTGGAGCACTTCGCGCGCATCTCCCTGGTTACCGAGATGCTCGGCAGACAAAGCTTGCTTTCTGCCGGAGATGTAGAGAAGCTTATGGAGGCTCGCCGCCGTTATTTCGGGTTGGAAAGCACGCCAGGCTGGCGTCCGGGCTGTCCGGTGCCCGCGGGGGGCGACGCCGGGGAACGCTTTTGGGTGAGCCGGGAAGAATTGGCGCAGTTGGTCGACGAAGCGCTGAAGAAGCGCCGGTGAACGTTCGACTGGATGAGACCGAGGAGGAAGAATGGGTGAAGCATTGGGAATGGTAGAAACCCGGGGCTTGGTGGCCATGATCGAGGCCGCCGACGCCATGGTGAAGGCCGCCAAGGTGACCCTGGTGGGCTGGGAAAAGATCGGGTCGGGCTACGTGACCGCGCTGGTGCGCGGCGATGTCGCGGCGGTGAAAGCAGCTACCGACGCCGGAGCCGCGGCTGCGCGCCGGGTCGGCGAACTGATTTCCGTGCACGTCATCCCGCGTCCCCACTCCAGCCTTGAGGATGTATTGCCCATCGGCAAGTCCTCCGCGGCGAAGTAAGGACTCTCGATGCAGCTCGGGCGCGTTGTCGGCACCGTGGTGGCCACCCGCAAGGACCCTCGTCTGGAGGGCAAGAAGCTGCTGGTGGTCCGGCCCATTTCCGCGGACGGCAAAGACGAGTCCGGGTACGTGGTTTCCGTGGACACCGTGGGCGCCGGCGTTAAGGAACGCGTCCTGACCGTGGCCGGCAGTTCGGCGCGCATGGCTTCCGGCTGCAAGGATATTCCCGTCGACAACGCCATCGTCGGCATCGTCGACGATCTCAGACTGGACGAGGCCTAGCCGATGATGCTGGCGCGCGTTGTCGGCAAAGTCTGGGCCACCGCCAAGAACGAGACGCTGGAAGGCAAAAAGTTGCTGGTGATTCAGCCGCTCAATCCGCGCCTCCAGCCGTCGGGCAAGCGCCACATCGCGATCGACGCCGTGGGCGCAGGAGCAGGCGAGTTGGTCTACTGGTGCCGGGGCAAAGAATCCAGTTTTCCCTGGCTGCCAGCGGAAGTGCCGGCGGATTGTACAATCGTCGGAATTGTGGATCACGTGAACGTCGGTTGAACCCATGCTCATCGGCCGCGTCCTCGGCGACGTCGTAGCGACCCAAAAACACTCTTCCCACGAGGGCGCCAAAATCTTGGTCGTTCAGCCGCTGAACCTCGACGGCAGCGATCGCGGCGACGCGGTACTGGCGCTCGACTCAGTCGACGCCGGCGTTGGCGATCGCGTGCTGGTGGTTCAGGAAGGCTGGTCGGCCATGACCAGCGTCGGCCATCCGCAATCCCCCATCGATATGGCGGTCATCGGCGTGGTCGACGAAGTCCAATTGGTGTGACCCTCTCCCCTCTCGCTCGCGTCAATACGGCAGTGGCGGAATTGTGCGCCGCAGGACGCGGCCACGTTTGCTTCGACGCCGACGGCGTGCTGTGGCGCGAAGACGTCGCCAACGATTACATGGTCTCCTGCCTGGAGCGCCGCATTCTGCGTCCGAAGCAGGAGATTATTGCTCGCAACGCCTGGGAGGCGCTCTGGCGTGGAGAACTGGACATCGAAGGGGAGACGCGGCTGGCGGCCATCTCGGTGGAAGTCCTGCAAGGTCTGCGCGAGGACTTTGTCGCCGCCGACTGCGCTGCGTTCGTGCAAAAGCGCTTTGCGAGCCTGCTGATCCCCGAGATCCGCGATTGGGTTTCGCGCCTGCAGACAGCGGGCGTGACCTGCTGGGTCTTATCAGGCAGCTTGATCTGGGGTGTACGCGCCGGGGCCGCGTTGGTCGGGATCCCGCCGGAGCGCGTGCTGGCCGTCGGTACGCTGGCCTGCAACGGAATCCTGACGCCCAAGCTCGCTCAGCCGTTCACGTATGGACCGGGCAAGGCCGAAGCGATCCGTCAGATTCTCCCCGAACCGCCGGTAATGGCATTTGGCAATACCATTAACGATGTGCCGATGTTGGAGACGGCTTCCCGCTTGGCCGTGGCAGTCGAACCGGACAAGGAACTCACGCGCATCGCCTGTGAACGCGATTGGCCCGTCCTGGAGCTGAAATCATGATTCACGACTACCTCTCGTTCGCTCGTGATCTCGCCGTCGAGGCCGGCAAGATCACGCTGAAGTACTTCCGCAAGGACTTCGCCGTGGAGTACAAGTCCGACGCTTCGCCGGTGACGGTGGCGGACCGCGAGACCGAGTTGTTCATCCGCGCTGCAATTTGCGAACGATTTCCAGAACACGGCCTGATCGGCGAGGAACACGGCGAAATGAACCCCGGCGCGGAATGGCGCTGGACCATCGATCCCATCGATGGGACCACCGCGTTCATCCACGGAATTCCGCTGTACACGGTGCTGCTGGGCTTGCAACACAAAGGCCGGAGCGTGCTCGGAGTGATCCACAATCCGGCGCTCGACGAGACTGCGGCTGCGGGGGACGGCTGCGGATGTACCTTCAACGGCCGGGCGTGTGCGGTCAGCAAAGTCGCGGACTTGAGCAAGGCGCGCGTGATGGTCACCGACGTTGCCGAGTTGACTCGCCGGCGGCCGCGATTCACGGCGGCCTTGATGCCGCGAGCTCAAATCTGCCGCGGCTGGGGCGATGCCTACGGTTATCTACTGGTGGCCAGCGGCCGCGCC
>CAYPHP010000017.1:0-4192 GCA_964410045.1 uncultured Acidobacteriota bacterium
GATCGGGCGGCGACTTCATGCCCCACAACTTCCGCGCCGCCGGCGTGGGTCCGCTGATCGGGACAACGACCTGGGGCGGATTGGTCGCCGCGCAAGGCGGTCCGCCGCTGATGGACGGCGGCGGCGTCACCGCGCCCGACGGCGCGATCTACACGCCCGATGGCAAGTGGCTGGCCGAGAATGAAGGCGTGGCTCCGGACATCGAGGTCGAGCAGGATCCCAAGCTGGTCCGTGCCGGACGCGATCCGCAACTCGAGCGCGCCGTGGCTGAAGTGCTGGAACGTCTGAAGAACAATCCACCGCCGGCGGTGAAGAAGCCGCCATTCAAGAATCTGCAGCCGAGGGTCGGCCGATGATCGTTCAGCTTGTCCTCTCGATTCTGCTGGCCGCCCCGTCCGCGGTCGACGTCCTGGAAGTCCCTGGCGGCGGAGTCGCACCGTCTGTTGCCGTGGCCGCTGACGGCACGCTGCACATGGTCTTCGGTCGCGACAAGGGAGCGTATTACACGCGCTCAACCGATGGCGGCAAGACCTTCGCGGACGCCGTACTCCTGAATCGGACGAGCCAGGTAGACGCCGGCAGCGAGCGCGGACCGCGCATCGCTCTCGGGCGGAACGGCTCGCGGCACGGGGTCTGGGTGGCGCCGCGCGGCGCCGCTGTGCAATACACTCGCGCCGGGAGTTCCGGACCTTTCGCCGCCGAGCGCAACCTACTGGAACGCGGCGAGGCCGAGGGCGCGGTCGTGGCGGCGGGCGCAGCCGGTGAAGTTTCCATCGCCTGGATCGATTCACGCCTGGGACCGGTCCCGGATAGTCCCGTCTCTGGACGAATCTTTTCCGTGCGCTCGGAAAACGACGGCCAGAGTTTCACGGTCAACACGCAGGTGCCCAGCGACTATCCAGGCGGTGCATGCGCCTGCTGCACCCTGGACGCCGGTTTCGCGCGCGGCGAGTTGGCATTCGCCTTCCGCGGTGGTTACAAGAACCTGCGGGACGTTTTCGTGCTGCGCAACGGACGATCGCGCAACGTGCATGAAGACGGCTGGAAATTCGAGGGCTGTCCCATGTCTGGCCCGCGTCTTTCGCCAGATTTGGGGCTGATCGCCTGGATGAGCGAAGGCGAAGTCTATTGGGCGCGCGAGAACGGACCGCGTTCCGCGCCGAAAGCCGCACGCGCCGGCGCGCGCAACTTCCCGCTGGCAATCGCCAACAAGAAGAATGAAGTGCTCTTCGCCTGGACCGAGCAGAGCAAGATCCGCTGGGAAGTTTACGCTGCCGATGGCGCGCTGGCTACTTCAGGCGAAAGCGCAAGCATGACCCGCAAGTCGCGCCCGGCTGGATTCGTCCGCCGCGACGGGTCCTTCGCGATTGTTTATTGAGGGGCTTTCGCCTAACTCAACACATACGACTTCCGCTGCGGACGCGAGAGCAGCTTGTTGGCCTCATCGTCGTTCTTGAAGCGCTCCTTGACGGGGTCCCAGTAGAGACGCCGCTTCAGCTTCATGGCCATGTGGTGCAGTAGGCACGTCGAACACGCGCGGTGACCGATCTCCGCTGGGGCGATGGGCGCCTTGCGGCTGCTGATGCAATCCAGCCAATTGCCGTGTTGGTTTTCGCTCTTGTAGAGGTGAACCTCGTTGGGCCCGATCACGCTGTCCAGGATCTTCGGATCGCTGGCCGTGATCGGCGGACCCTTCTTGGCCGGACTTCCCGGATCGCTGGCGGTCACCAGTTCGTCGCGCGTGACGAAGATCCAGCCCTTCGTGCCGATCCACTTGATGCCGTTGGGAAGCTCGCCGCTGATGGCCATGGTCATGCCGTTGGCGTAGCGCGCTTCCGTCTTGAAGGGGCCGTGCACATCCCACAGGCCGCTCTTCGGAAACTCCGCGGTGCCCCAGATTTCCACCGGCCCGGTCAGCTCGGTGTTCATTCCCCAGTGCGCGGTGTCGATATGATGCGCGCCCCAGCCGGTGATCATGCCCGCGCCAAACTGTTCGCAGCGCAGCCAGCCCGGCCGGCCAAATCCCTTCTGCGGATGCACGCGGATCTCCGTGTAGTAGACCTCCGGCGTTGACCCCAGCCAGGCGTCGTAGTTGAAGCCTGCGGGCACCGGCATAGGCGGTGCGTCAGGACCCGAGGGGTCGCCGGGCAGTCCGATCTCCACGTGCTTGACATCGCCGATCCGCCCGTTGCGCACCAGCTCGCAGGCGCGGTGGAACTGCTTCCACGACCGTTGCTGTGACCCGATCTGCAGGATCCGCCCGGACTCCTTCACCGCGTCGGCCATGAAGCGGCCTTCGGAGATGGTCAGCGAGGCGGGCTTTTGCAGATACACGTCTTTCCCGGCGCGGACCGCGTCCACCGCCAGTTGGGCATGCTGGTGATCGGGCGTCGAGATCACCACGGCGTCGATGTCCTTGTTGGCCAGCAGCTCGCGATAATCGCCGTACGTCGCAACGCCGTCGTAAGGCTTGCCGGTCTTCTTGGTGTAGTAGCCATTCACCAGCGTCTTCGCCGACTGGACGCGGTTGGCGTCCAGATCGCACACCGCCATGATCCGCGCGTGGTCGTACTTCCAGATGCCCGGCATGTCGTGGCCTCGGGAAATCCGGCCGACGCCGATCGCCCCCACGTTGATCCGATCGTTGGCCCCAAATACCCTCGCGGGAACTATCGTAGGAATGACCGCCGCGGCTTTCAGAAAGGTTCTTCTCGACGTTCTCATACTCGGTGTCCTCGGCGCCTCGGTGGCTAAATCGTCAGGACTTTCGCGGTCTTCTGCGCTTTCAACACCAACTCCGTCGCCAGCAGGCACTGTTCCTGATTCTGCGCGATCTCCGTGCGGTTCACAATGTCGGCGACAAACTGCGGCCCGAACGGCAGTGGCACGTTGGCACAATCGATGTAGCGGGTCTCCTTCTGGTTCACCAGGAACACGTGATTGCCCGACGGGCGTCCGGCGATATCGATGTACTTGCGCGCTTCGAGATAGCCTTCCGTGCCCAGCACGAACAGGCGTCCATCGCCGAAGACGGGAAACTTGTCGGGCGTGAACCAGTCCACGCGGATGTATCCGAAGCCGCCGTTGCCGTGGACCATCATGTCGCCGAAGTCTTCGAACTCGGGATACTGCCTGTACTTCACGTTCGATACTTGCGACGCGGTCACGTCCGCGGTCTTCGCGCCGGTGTAGTAGACGAACTGGTCGGCCGAATGCGAGGCGATGTCGCACAGGATCCCGCCGAAGCGCTTCTTGTGCCAGAACCACTCCGGCCGGCTGGCGGGGTTGCATTTGTGAGGAGCGAGGCTGACGACCTGCACCACCTTGCCGATTTCTCCCGCCTGGATCAGCTCACCGGCCTTTACTCCGGCCTTCACTTCCAGGCGCTCGGAGTACATGATGGCGAACTTCTTCTTGGTCGCGGCGACCACCTTGCGCACTTCCTTGAGCTGCTCCAGCGTGGTCACGCCGGGCTTGTCGACCAGGAAATCCTTGCCCGCCTGCATCGCGCGGATGCCGATTCGCGCGCGCAGGTCCGGGATCGAAGCGCAGGCGATCAGTTGGATCGAGGGATCGTTGATGATCTCGTCTTCGGTCTTGACCTGCTTGGCCTGCGGATAGCGCTTTTGAAATCCGGCAACCGCCTGAGGCGGTGTCCCGTGGAAGGCCACGAGTTGCCCGCCGCCACGGATCATCGCCGCGGTCATGGAGTTGATGTGCCCGTGATCGAGCCCAATCACCGAGAACTTGATCGAGTGCGCCGGCGCCGGTTCCTGCGTCGGGGGGACGACTTCATGGACGATTCGCCCATGCGCAAACTCCGCCATCGCTGATAACATCCCTGTCGACGCGATCCCTCTTAACACTGCCCGCCGGTCTACCTTGTCGTTTCTGATTGTCATGTCAGTTCCTCGCACGGCGAGCTGAAGACCGTCCGTTGCCTTTGCTCGCCGGTTGTTTGCGCACCGCACATTCGTACAGAGTCTCGGGAGCGATGTCTGCGCCGTTCGGCCAAGCCACAGTTCCGCCGTCAATGAAGAACCGACGGAAGTACGCCCACTGCCTAAAATCAATCGTGCCTGCTACGCTATCGTGGAAGGTCACGTGAATGCGGAACTTGCCCTTGTATTCCGCACGGACCACCGATGGAAGCAGCGACATGGTCATACCTTACTCCAGGGGTGCAATCCGC
>CAYPHP010000017.1:4202-16279 GCA_964410045.1 uncultured Acidobacteriota bacterium
GCGGCCGGTCTTGGAACTCGCCCTCGATTGGATCGACCCTGTAATCATTTCACCGTCCAGGTTGAACTTCCGCTGCTGAGCCTGATATTCCGCATGAAAGTGAGCGGGCTCATGCTCGCGATAGTACATCCGAATGATGATGCCAAAGAAGGTGGAGATGACTGGCATGGGTCGAGTCTACTGCTTGATGGTTCGAGGTCGGCACAATACCTCTCTCTGAGCGCATAACATCTGGTCGGCTAGATCGTCGTCATGCGAGAATGCCTCTATGAATCGACGCCAGTTCCTTACCACGACAGCCGGCACCCTCGCCTGGGCCGCCTCCGGCTACGCCCGCCAGACCACGCCGAAGGCCCTGCGCGTCGGACTCATTGGAAGCGGATGGTACGGGAAGCTGGACCTGTTCCGGCTCATTCAGGTGAGCCCAGTTGAAGTCGTCTCGCTCTGCGACGTGGATTCGCGCATGCTCTCTGACGCGCAAGACCTCGTGTCGCAGCGGCAGGCCTCGCACAAGAAGCCGCGCGCCTACAGCGACTACCGCAAGATGCTGGCTGAGCGCGACCTGGACATCGTGCTGATCGCCACGCCCGACCACTGGCATTGCTTGCCGATGATCGCCGCGGTGCAGGCCGGCGCGGATGTCTACTGCCAGAAGCCGATCAGCGTGGACGTGATCGAAGGCGAGGCCATGCTGGCAGCCGCCCGGAAGTACAAGCGCGTGGTGCAGGTCGGCACGCAACGGCGATCGACGCCGCACCTGATCGAGGCCCGCGACCGCGTGATCCGCGAAGGCAAACTGGGGCGAGTGGGACTGGTGGAGATCTACTGCTATTACCACATGCGCAATCAGACGAATCCGCCGGACACCTCGCCGCCTGCAACGCTCGACTGGGAAATGTGGACCGGCCCCGCTCCCATGCGCCCGTACAACAGCCTCATCCATCCGCGGGGATGGCGCGCGTTCACCGAGTACGGCAACGGCATCGTCGGCGATATGGCCATTCACATGCTTGACGCGGCCCGCTGGATGCTCGACTTGGGTTGGCCCAAGCGCATCAGCTCGAGTGGCGGGATTCTGGTCCAGCGCGCCGCCAAGTCAAACATCGCCGACACCCAGACTGCTACTTTCGAATACGACGATCTGAAAGTGGTCTGGCAGCACCGCACCTGGGGAGATCCGCCGGATCCCAAGTATCCCTGGGGCCTGACGCTCTACGGCGAGAAAGGAACGCTGAAGGCCAGTGTCCACAGCTACGACTTTACGCCCAGGGCAAAGGGCGAGCCTGCGATCCACCAAGACGTGACCTACGAGCTGGACAAGTACCCCGAGGACAATACCGAGAAGGACATCGAGAAACACGTGGTGCCCGCGGTTCGCCAGCACATGCGGGATTTCCTGCAGGCGATCGAGACGCGCGGCAAGCCGGTGGCCGACATCGAGCAGGGCCACATCTCAACGGCCAGTTGCATCCTCGCGAATATCGCGATGAAGCTGGGCCGCACGCTCGAGTGGGATCCGCGGGTCGGGCGCGTGATCGGAGATCCGGAAGCCAACCGTCTGCTGCGCCGCGACTATCGGCGGCCATGGGTCCACCCGACGCCGCAGTCGGTGTGAGGTTCAGAATGACGACCGGTAGTAGTTTCGCGTTTATCCTGCTGAGTGCCAGCCTGGCGTTCGCCCAACCCGCTTTCGACGTAGCGTCCGTGAAAGCTGTCGAGGCTACGGATGACCTTTACCGAGCTAACTTGGGGACCGCCCTGTATGGCACGGTGGAGCTGACCAATGCGACCCTCGCCGACTGTCTGAAATTCGCCTACGGCTTCAGCAACGACGTTCAACTCGAAGGGCCCGACTGGATCCAGAACAAGAGGATCCGGTTCAACATTCAGGCAAAAGCACCGCCCGAAACACCACGGGACCAGCTTCTGCTCATGCTGCAAGCGTTGTTGAACGAGCGCTTCCAACTGAAGCTGCACCGCGAGCGGAAGACGCGATCCTACGTGGCGATGGTTGTCGGAAAGAAGGGGATCAAGATGCAGCCGGTGCCGGCCGATGCGCCTCCGGCACAAGCCAATAATGGGCCCGGACACATCATTTCGGCGAAGATGACCATGACCGTGGTAGCTCTGCTGCTCTCACGGTTCATGCGCCAGCCGGTGCTGGACATGACTGGGCTCCAGGGTCCCTATGCCGTACACCTGGAGTGGGTTCCTGATCCATTGACGACGGCATCTGCGGAGGCGCCCGAAGGCTCCTCCGTGTACACCGCCATCCAGGAGCAACTCGGACTCAGACTTGAATCGCGGAAGGGACCGCTCGAGGTCTTGGTCGTGGATCACGCCGAAAAAACGCCACTCCCAAATTAGCGGCCCTACTTCATCACCACGTCCGCGACCGTGTGGACCGTAATCTGAACGGCGTGCTGGCCGTTGGAGCCGTAGGCGCTGCCGAAGTAGCCGCCTTCCATGTCGCGGAAGATCTGGATCTGCTTGGCCATGCTGATGCTGCCGGTAATCGTGGCCATCACCCGCTTGTCCTTGGCCTCGCGGTCGCGTTGGCGGACGGCGTCGTCCACCGCGCGATTGATCTGGTTTTCTCCCGGCCATTGCAGATGCACGGTGGACGGCCAGTTCTTGGCCTTCCTGGGCATGCCAGTGCACTGCTTGTTGTCCGCATTGTCGGCCAGGAAGTAACCGAGGAAGCGGTCGCCACCTACATACCCGCGTACGGTGTACGTCTTGTCTCTGTCCTTGCCCTTCTGCTTATCCGCGAGACGCAGCAAGTCGCAGACCGAGATGGGCGCTTCGGCGACAGTTGGAACCGCTTGGGGAGCGGCCGCCTGCGCCGCCATCAGAACCAGAATCAGAGTCAGGGACACCGGGTGATCCTTTCCATGCCGTTCATGTAGGGACGGAGCGCGGGAGGAATCACCACCGAACCGTCCTCTTGTTGGTAGTTTTCGAGAATGGCCAGCCAGGTGCGTCCGATGGCCAGGCCGCTGCCGTTCAGAGTATGCACGAACTCGCTCTTGCCTTTGCCGCCGGTGCGGAAACGGATGTTGGCGCGGCGCGCTTGAAAATCTTCAAAGTTGCTGCAAGAGGAGATTTCCCGGTAGACGTTCTGACCGGGCAGCCACACTTCCAGATCGAAGGTCTTGGCGGAACTGAAGCCCAGGTCGCCGGTGGAAAGCGCCACCACGCGATACGGAAGTTCCAGACGCTGCAGGACTGTCTCGGCGTTGGCCGTTAGCTTCTCCAGTTCCTCGTAGCTTGTCGACGGGTGAGAAAACTTCACCATCTCCACTTTCTGAAACTGATGCTGGCGGGTGATCCCGCGGACATCCTTGCCGTGGCTGCCGGCTTCGCTGCGAAAACAAGGCGTGAAGGCCGCCAGATTGATGGGCAGACGCTCGCCGTCCAGCACTTCGTCGCGGTAGAGATTGGTCAGCGGGATTTCGGCTGTGGGAACCATCCACAAGTCGCGGCCTTCGAGCCTGAAAAGGTCGTCGGCGAATTTGGGAAGCGACCCCGTGCCGTACGCGCTGTCGGAATTGACCATGAACGGCGGCAGCACTTCGGTATAGCCATGCTCGCTGGTGTGGAGATCGAGCATGAAGTTTTGAAGCGCGCGCTCCAGCCTCGCGCCCAGGCCCATGTAAAACACAAAGCGCGCTGCTGTGACCTTGGCGGCGCGCTCCAGGTCCAGAATCCCCAGGGCTTCCCCGATCTCCCAATGCGGCTTGGCCGTGAACGAGAACGTCCGTGGCGTGCCCCAGCGGCGCACTTCCACGTTCTGCTCGGCGGTGGCGCCTTGCGGGACCGACGAATGCGGAAGGTTGGGGATGGTCTTCAGCAGGTCGCGCAGACGCCCGTCAAGATCCGCCACCTTTTCGTCGAGGCTCTTGATCTCCGCGGACACCTGCTTCATCTCGGCGATCTCGGAGGCTGCGTCTTGGCCGCTTTTCTTCAAGGTGGCGATGGCATCGTTGGCTTGGTTGCGCCGGGCCTTCAAGCGCTCGACCTCGGTGATCGCTTGCCGCCGCTCCCCGTCGAGCGCGCGGAAGCCATCCAGGTCCACGCGCGCGCCGCGCAGCGCCATCTTGGCCTGGACCAGTTCCAGGTTGTCGCGCACAAAGGCCAAATCGAGCATCGCTCTATTATGATCGAAAGAGCCGCGCGCGTCAGCAAGCGGTGCTCTCGATGCAAATACCGCTCCCTGACGGTCGCGGCTCATTGCGAAGAACGCGCAGATGAGTTAGCCTTCCCATAGGCCTAAACATGAACAAATACTTAGTTGTGACGGCGATCGCGCTCGCGATGTTCGCCGCAGGATGCGCCAAGACGGAAAAAGCGGATCCCAAGGAAGCGGTCCGCAAGGCGGTGCTGCAGTATCTGGCAGCGCGCCAGAACCTGAGCATGGACAAGATGGACATTGACGTTTCCAATGTCAACGTCACCGGAGACACGGCGGACGCGGAAGTGTCGTTCAAGGTGAAAGGGACCAGCCAGGGAATGTCCATGCGCTACACGCTGCGCCGGGCAGGCGACACCTGGAGCGTGGACAAGGGCAGTTCTACGGCGCCGAATCATCCGTCGCCGGGTGAGGGCGCCAGCCCGGGTCTAGCCACGCCCACCACCCCCATTGCACCCGAGGGCGGAGCCAAGGGCGGAATGCCAGCAGGTCACCCGCCCATCGCGGAAGAAAAACCCTCGGCGCCGGCCAAGAAAAAATGAAGTCCGAGCATCACGTTGCGGTCATCGGCGGCGGCCCGGCCGGCGCCTTTGCCGCTTCCCTGCTGGCCCGCGCAGGCCGGCAAGTCACGCTCTTCGACGAACGCCTGGCGTGGGAGAAACCTTGCGGCGGCGCGGTTACTCGCAAGGCGCTGGACGCCTATCCGTTTCTGCGTGAGAACGGCGAGCCGAAGAAGATTGTGCGGGAATGCGAGCTGGCTGCGGGAGGATCGCGGATTCGCTTCCCTCTTCGCGATCCCATCTACATCTACTCCCGCCTGACGCTCAACCGCCTGCTGCTGGATCGCGCCCGTGACGCCGGTTGCCAGGTGATCCGGCAGCGCATCACCGCGGTCAGCGGCCGTGCCGGCGACTGGCGATTGCAGAGCCCCAGCCAGGAGTACGCCGCCGGTTTCGTGGTGCTGGCCACTGGAGCACGCAATCCTTTCCGCGGGTTCGGCCTGCCGGATTCCGCCCAGGATGGCGCCACGACCGTGGGCTACTTCGTTCCGGGAACCCAGGAGACGATGGAGATTGAGTTTCCCGCTAAGTATCCCGGCTACCTCTGGGTTTTCCCGCGCGGCGATCACATGTCGGTGGGAATCTGCGGACCGCTGCTGGCGGAGCCCACGCGCGTGATGCGCGAACGCCTGGAGCAGTACATGCAGCGGCGCGGGATATCGTCCACGGGCGCTCAGTTGTTCAGCCACCGGCTGCCGCTGCAATCGCGGCGGTCGTGGCGCAAGCTGAGTCCGGCAGGTCCGGGCTGGGCAGGCATCGGCGACGCCGCCGGCCTGGTGGATCCGATCACCGGCGAGGGGATCTACTACGCGCTGCGCTCGGCGGAGTTGATGGCCGAGTGTTACCTGGCGGGAAGTTTGGAGTCCTATCCGCGCCGCCTGCGGAGCGACTTCGGGCATGACCTGGAACTGGGCGCCCAACTGCACGACCGTTTCTACCTGGGGACCTTTCTGGGCGGCGCACGGACCGACCGCGTGGTCCAGTTTGCGGCCCGCAGCCGTACGTTCAGAGCCCTTTTGCAGGACGTCTTCGCCGGCAGCCAGGGCTATCGAGGCTTGAAACAGCGCTTGTTCCGCAACCTGAACTTGACCCTGGCCGAGATCGCCGCCAGCTTCTTCCGGCTGCATTCGCCGGAGACCCACAATCTTTCCTCTTGCCAGCAGCGTCAGGCTGGGATATTTTCCGCAACACGTGCAACCCATGATGAACGTTGGTGAAGTGATCCGGACCTTTCGGCAGAAGCGCGGCCTCTCCCAGGGCGACCTGGAGAAGCGCAGCGGCTTGATGCGCTGCTACATCTCCCGCGTGGAGAACGGCCATACCATCCCTAGCCTGGAGACGCTCTCGCGGATCGCCAAGGCCTTGGAGACAGACCTCTCGGACATGTTCCGCGACGGCTCCATCACCGATCCCGAGGAGCAGGAGTTCTACCGCGAGTTGCGGGGGTATCTGCCCTCGCTGTCCACGAAAGACCGCGAACACGTGCTGGACTTGGTCCGCAAAATGGTCGGCGAGTAGACTAGCGGTCAGCGATCAGCGGTCAGCTATCGGCGAGCAATCCTACTTCTTGGCCTTCATCGATTTCTCAATGTCGGCCCCGAGCTTCTTGGCTTCCTTCTCCAGGGCGGCATCGGGCTTGGCGGCCAGGACCTTCTTGACGCAAGCCTGAGCATGCTCCCAGAGCAGCTTTTCCTTGTCCGGCTCGTTCAGGTTCTTGCGGTCAAAGAGCGGCGCGGTCCGGGCCATCGACTGCCCAATGGCCAGCAGGAACTTGGGTACCGCAATCGGGGCAATGCCTGATTCCAGCGCCTTCTGCGCTCCCGGGGCGTCGTCGATGCTGGTCAGGGCAGCGCTGTAGCCTCGGATCATCCCACGCTTCAGCACAGCCTCATGCATCAGAGCGCGGGCTTCGTCGGACATGGCCATTCCCTTGTAGATACGCTCCAGATCCGCCACCGGCAGCCCGCTGCCTTGCGGGAACGGCGATTCCAGGGTCAACTTGGAGCCGGCAGGCAGGCCCTGCAGCACCTCCTCGAAATGTTTGTAGCCTTCCAGCAGGTGGACGGCGTGGCGCCGGACCTCTTTCAGATCGTTCGTCTTGTAGCGCAGAAAATCCATCTTCTTGCCGGATCGCGGACCACCCTTGTCGTAGGCATCCACAAGGTCTCCGTGACCCATCAGCCGTCCGGTCTCGAAGACCATGTGCCAAACAGAGGCCCGCGCGAGGAAGGGATTGCCGGCGACGTCTTCAATCTTTTCCAACGCTTCTTCCGCCTTGTCCCAATCACCGGTGCGGAACGAAGACTTGGCGGCCTCGAATTGCCATTCCGGACTGCCTTTCGCCGGACCTTCAGGGCCTTTGGAGCAAGAGGAGAGGAGAGCGAGGGAGAAAAGGACGGTGAGCACCGCCCCGGCCTGGCGCAGCGACATAAGTAACTCCTTTCGCGCCCAGAGAAAGTTCCCGCAAGCGATCCGCGGACCTAGCGTTAGCGACCCCGTATCGGCTAAATTAGAACACTACTGCCCGAAAAGAACAACATGCCTCATACGGTGGAACGCGCCAGAACCTTTCGGGCCCCCGGCCGGGTCAACTTGATCGGCGAACATACCGATTACAACCAGGGCTATGTATTGCCGCTGGCCATCGATCGCTACACCTGGGTGACCGCAGCGCCTCGGGCCGACCAAACGGTCACGTCCTGGAGTGAAGACCTGGGATTGTCGGTGACCGTGGACGAGCGGAATCTTGCGCCCGATCCGGAGAGGGAAAGCACCTCCCCGAACCCCTGGGGCAATTACCTGCGCGGCGTGGTGACCCTGCTGCGCCAGAGCGGACGGGTGCGGCGGGGCGCGTACCTTCTGGTCCGGAGCGAGTTGCCTTTGGGTGGCGGACTGAGTTCCTCGGCGTCATTTGAGGTGGCCTGCGCCCTGGCCCTGCTGGGGCTGAACGACGAGAGCCTGACGCCGGGGGAGCTGGCAGAACTGTGCTGGCGCGCCGAGAACGAATGGGCGGGTATGCGCTGCGGCATCATGGATCAGTTCATCGTCACCCACGCCCAACCGGGTCATGCCCTGCTGCTGGACTGCCGGTCGCGCGAACACCGGCACGTGGCCCTGCCCTCCGAGGAGGTCTCGCTGGTGGTGGCCAATTCCATGGTCAAGCGGGAACTGGCGGCGTCGGCGTATAACCAGCGGCGCGCGGAATGCGAGGAAGCGGCCCGCCTCCTGGGCGCGCCCTCGCTGCGCGAAGTCGATCCCTCCGGCTTGCGGCTCCTGCCAGAGCCGCTGCAATCCCGCGCCCGTCACGTGGTGGAGGAAAACGCCCGGGTCCTGGCCTTTGTCGACGCGCTGCCGCGCGGCGATTGGGCCACCGTGGCCGACTTGCTGGCGGCTTCCCACGCCAGCCTTCGCGATCTCTATGAAGTGAGTTGCCCGGAACTCGACTTCCTGGTGGACGCCGGACGCCAGGCAGGCAGCTTGGGGTCGCGCATGACCGGCGGCGGGTTCGGCGGCTGTACCCTGCACTTCGTTCCCACCTCCGGCGCGGTGGATTTTCTGAGTGAATTGGCCGCTCGTTACCGAGATCGCTTTCAACTGGAAGCCCGTTGCTTTGTTTGCCAGGCTGCGGGCGCGGGCGAAGAAGTGCGGCGTCCTGTCTAGTTTTTTCCCCCATTACAGGCTGGCGGAGCGATAATAGGAATGAATTAGCAGGTTGCTGAAAAGCCCTGAGGCAGGCAGGGATGCCTGCCCTACAGCACTGCAATTTGCTGAATCTCCAGTAGGGCAGACATTCTTGTCTGCCTCCGACGCAGCGCGAGCGGGCTTTTTCAGCAACCTGTGAGAGGATCACCATGATCTTGAGTCTCGTGCTCATGGTCAGCCTACAGGCGCCTGCCGACGTCCAGGCCCTCCTGAATCGCGCCTACCAGCATCTCAGAGACAAGAACTACGAAACGGCGGTGGAATTATTCCAGCAAGCCGTGGCGCTGGATCCGGCAGAGGTCCGCGCACATCGCGAGCTTGGGTTCACTTACAGGAAAATGGGCGAGCCGGAAAAAGCCGCAGACGCGTTTGCGGCCTACGCCAAGGCCCGTCCCGACGACTGCGAGAACCGGTTGGACCTGGCCTACGCCTACGCCGAGACCAAGCGGGAAGCGCTAGCCATGGAATCGTTCCGCCGGGTTCAGGAACTCGGCACTCCGCCACAGGTCGAACAAGCCCGGCAGGCGTTTCGTGCTGTGGAGCAACCGCTGCTCGACGAAATCGCCCGCTGGACCCGCGCGATCAAGGCCGATGCGGGAAACCTGGACGCCCGCGAAGCGCTGGCCGATGCCTATCGCCGCCACGGCGACCGCGAGCAAGCCATCGCTCAATTCCAGGAATTGCGGGTCCGGGTTCCGCAACGGACCCATCATCTGCTCACGCTGGCAGCATTATTTTCAGGCCGGCCGGAAGCGAATGCCTACTATTTGCTGGCGTGGCGCTCGGCGGATCCGCGCGTTGCTGCGGCCGGTCGCGAAGGATTAAAAGATCGCTATCCGTACGGTCCAGAGTTTGAAAGAGCCTTACAGCTCGAGCCTTGGCAGAATGCCGTTCGCAAAGAACTCGGCTACCTCTATCTGCAACTGAACCGCCCGAAAGACGCATTGCCCCACTTCGAGTGGCTGGCCAAGCACGATCCGCAGGACGCACAGTGCGTGCGCCAGTTAGAGGACCTGCGGGTCACCCTCGGGTTGGCCCCGGAAACGGCGGCGCAGCAAGCGCGGCGCCACCGCGAGTTGGGCTACGCCAGTCTGGCCAAGAGCTATCTCCCGGCCGCAGCGGCGGAGTTTGAGGCGGTCCACCGCCTGGAACCCGGCGACGACGAGGCGGTCTTGCAGCTCGGCTACATTTACAACCAGTTGAAGCGCGATGACGAGGCGCTGCGCTGGTTCCGTCTGGCCGCCGCAGGCAGCAATGCCGCAGTCGCGCGCAAGGCGCGGGTCGCGGTCCACAACCTGACGCAGGCCAACCGCAAAGTAATCACCACCGTTTGGGCCATGCCCTTCTGGAGCAGCCGTTTCGACAGCGCGTTCGGATACGGGCAGATCAAGACAGAATGGAAGAACCCGCGGCTGCCGTTCCGCCCGTATCTGAGCGTGCGCATGATCGGCGACTCCCGGACCCGCACCGGCGGAGCCAATCCGCGGATTCTTTCCGACGACGGAGTGGTGGTCGCCGCGGGACTGCAGGCGCGGCTGGCACGCAACCTGTACGCCTGGGGTGAAGCCGGCAACGCCGTCAGCGGCCTGGGCGAGCGCCCGCGTGGACTGCAGCGGTCCGAGCCGGATTATCGCGGCGGCCTGGCTTTCGCCAAGACTTGGGGACCCGGGCTTTTCCAGAATGAGCCCGGCCGGTTCGTGGAGACCACGTTGGATGCCGTCTATCTCTCCCGCTTCGGTCACAACGCCATCGGCTACGCGCAGACCAAGGCGGGATACCAACTGCCGAAGATCCGCGGCGTGTTCCAGCAGCCCTTCCTGGCCGTGAACCTGGTCCACGACGTGCGTGGCGACTACTTCAACCATCTGCTCGAAGTCGGTCCCGGTTATCGCGTGGGCCTCGAAAAGTTCAACCGCTTCAGCGTCTACCTGACCTCGCTCCGCGGCATCTACACTTCCAAAGGCAGCCGCATGCAACTCACCGGCCGGCCCAACTACGTGGATATCCGCCTGGTGTTCTGGTACGCCAGGAGTTTTTGATCAGAATCTGACTCTGACTTCATGTTCCCCCGACGGCAGCAGCACAGCCTCGCTTTCAACGGCGATCGGTTTTCCGTCGACCAGGATTGACGTGGGGCGTTCTGAGAACACCGCGACGGCGCGGGGACGGGAGCGGTAGCGGAATCGGAACGCGCGGGTGCCGTCGTAGGCCGCATCGAGCAGGTCGGCATTCAACGCCCGCAGGCTGACCGGCGGTGGATCGCCGGGCACGGTCGCGACGCGATGTTTCCCGGCAGGCAGCAGCACGCGTTCTCCGTCGCGCACCGGCCAGTCTGCACCGTTCACGGTGGGTCTTCCCTTCCCGACATGCACCTCAAGGGGCTGTGTGTCCGCCGCCAGCGCATGCGCCGCAAGTTCCAGGTCATGCGGATAAATCGACTGCTCGAAGTAGACCAGCACGGGTGAGAAGTTTTGCGCGGCGCTGTGCAGCAACTGCAGGAACTCCGTGCCCGTCTGTTTCTTGGTGGGAAAGGTCTGCTGATAACGGTCCACGATGTTGATGTCTACGCCGCCCGCTTGCCCAAAACGCGCCGCTAGCTCGCGATACCGGCCCGGGCCCATGTTCCACAGCGTGGCCGGATCCTCCAGGATCAAAGTGGCGTCAAACTTGCGAGCCAGCGGCAGAAGCGCGCGCACGTCACTGCCGGTGGCCTCGCGGATCGCGGGGTTCGAGAGATTCTCCACCACCGTCATCGCCAGGTCGAGATAGGGTTTCCGGCGGCGAGCGTCCGCAAGCACGCCCAGGACGCGCTCGTTGAGCGAGGTTAGCAAGCCCACGCGATAGTCGACGAAGCGCTGCCAGCCGTCGGGATTCTTCCGCCAGTGGCGGGGAGAATCGGCGCGGAACAGTTCGATGGGGTCAAAGTCCGCAGCTTTCCGAAACCCCGCCCGCGCCTGTTCGTTCATCGGAGTGAAGCGGCTCTCGTTCTCCGCGCCCCGCGGCGATTCGAAGTACAGTTCCGCGAGATTCACGCCGTCCCAATCGAAATCATCGAGCAGCGTGGTGAGCCCTTTCGACACCGCCGCGAAGGCCGCGGGATCGAGCAGGTTGATGTGACCGCGCCAGTCGAGCCGGGCGTCGGCCAGCGTGGCGGTCTTCTCGCGCCACTCCGGATGCTGTTCCCAGACGCGCTCGCTGACGTGCGGCAACTCCAGCCAGGCGTAGACCATAATCCCGTTCGCATGACAAGCGGCGATCAGGCGGCGCAGGTAATCGTCGCGCTCGCGGTCGTAGAAGTGCCAGGCGCTCACGTGCAGCGCCGCTATCCCTTGCCGCTGCCAGCGGCGCGCAAAAAAATCAAGATCCACGCCGGCGCGATACCCGTAGTCGAAAAACGCGTGCAGCCGCGGACTGCGAACCGGTAGCGTGACGCCGCATTCCTTCACCAGGTGATGGATCAGGTAGGGGAAGCGTGCGTAACCCTCGCCCTGCAGCGGATCGAGTTCCGCGGCCAGCCACAGAACGCGGCCTTTCCCCATTGGAAAGGTCAGTACCAGCGGCGCGCCGGTCCACTTTTCGCGGGCCAGCAGCTTGGCACGTTGCGGCAAAGCGGCGCGAGCTAG
>CAYPHP010000018.1:0-16115 GCA_964410045.1 uncultured Acidobacteriota bacterium
CCAACGGGAACACCGGGATTTGCACCATGTCGTACTCGTCGGCCAACCGGTTGATCAGTTTGAAGGCTTTCGGGTGGACAATATCCTCCGCATCATGCTGCACGATAACCTGGTAATGAGCCCCGGTGGCCTCCTCCTGCAGGGTCATGCGCTGGAAAATCCAGTTCAGGCAGTCTGCTTTGTTGGTCGGCCCATCTTCGGGACAAATGGATTTGTGCACGCGCGGGTAACGGTCTTCGAGCAAGCAGGCTTGCTCCAAGGTGCGCGCGTCGTTCGGATAAACACCTAGAAATATGTCGTAGTCCTGATAGTCGATCGCCGCGATGTTGTGATCGATCATCCCCTCGATCACATCCTGCTCGTGCCAGCAGGGCACGAACATAGCGATTTTCTTTTCCGGGATCTGCTGCAGGCGGCGAAGCGATTCGGTCCACACGCCGCGGCCTGTGGCGCGCAGGCCTGCGAACCAAGCGTCAATAAATAGGTCGTCCAGCCCGCTTACAAAGATCCACCAGGCGATTGGTGGTATCGCCGCGCGAATTACCGGATCGAGAAACATGATCGGAGAATCCGATTCACAACTGTCTCTATGGCGCCATACTTGCGGCGTGGATTATCACACAAATGCGGAATAAATCCTGCGCATTCCAACCCACACGGTGAAAGGCCCCAGGGGCTACAGCATGACCCTTGTACTTGGCCGTGTGAGCCTCGTAGGATAAGGGGGTAGGGAACTGCAACCTCCTGATTCGCCGGTAGATCCGCGCCGTCGCCCGAGGGTCAGGATCGCCGTAATCTTTGTCCAGGTCGCTCGTATCACTCCATGAGAGACGAGATCGGACAGCATTCGAAGAGCATGTCAGAGGCCAAACTTGAGCGCTGGGCCACCCAGGCCGCCCGGGGGGACCAGGCAGCCTTTGCGGAGTTGTACCATCTGCTGGCGCCTCGCGTTCATGGCCTCTGCCGCCGCTTGTTGCGAAACAAAGAAGCGGCTGAGGATGCCACCAGCGAGGTGTTCTTGCGAGCGCAACGGGCACTAGACAGCCGGGACGGCGGTCCCGGAGGTTACAATCCGGGCCAACCGTTCGACCGCTGGTTGATGAGCATTGCCAGCCACTATTGCGTGGACCAGTTGCGCCGGCGGAGTCTCGAAGCTCGATGGTTCACCGATCCGGAACGCAGCGAGTCTGAGGGCGTCCCAAGCCTGCTGGAAGCGGCCTCGGGGTCGCATACAAGCAGCAACGAGCCCTCGGCGTTGGAGCGGTTGTTGGCCCGCGAAAGTACGGACGCCCTGCGCAAAGCGTTGGAAAGACTATCGGAGCGCTCCCGGCTGGTGGTGACACTCCGATACTCCAGCGAGATGAGCTATGACCAAATCGCCGCGACGCTGGGCGTGAACCGGAACCTGGTCGCGACGCTCCTATTTCGGGCCAAGGCGGAATTACGCCAGGCCCTAGAGCCAAGCACATGAACTGCTTTTCAGAAATCACGTACTCCATTTACGCCGACGGCGAGCTTCCGGGCGCGCAGGCTGAGGCCGTCGAACAGCATCTGGCCGCGTGCGTCCATTGCCGGCGGCTGGTGGCGGGCTTGCGGACGGAGAACCAGATGCTGCGGCAGGTCTTGTCCGAACCCGGCCAGGATGCCGCAACAGTTCCGGCCTGGCCGCCGGATCGGCCTCGCGCCGTGGCGGGACCCTTAGCAGCTGTCGTTGCCGCCTTGACCGGACTGCGGATTGCCGTGGGCGCGCTGTTCGATCTGCAGATGCCTGCCGGCCTGAATGCCGCCCTCGAGTGGCTCAACCCGTTTCACCTCAATACCCAATTGGCCCTGTTTTTCCAGGGCGTGTTCTTTGTCGCCGAAGAAGGAGCATCTATGCTGGCCCTGACCATCACCGTGGTGGGCGTTTTGATCGTGTTGTTGTTGCTGGTGTTCGCCAGCCTCTTGCTGCGGCGACAGAGCGCGCAGATTTCCGCCACAACCCTGGCGCTATCGGCGATCTTGGCCCTGGCTTTGGCCGCGCCGCCGCGTGCGGACGCCGTCGAAGTGCGCCGGGGCGCGAGGATGGCGACCGTGACCATCCCCGCCGGCCAAACAATCAACGACTCTCTGATTGTGACCGGAGAAACGATCGTCGTAGAGGGCGTCATCACCGGCAACCTGATCGCCGCCGGACGCAGCGTGCGCATCCGGGGAACGGTACACGGCGACGTGGTGGCCGCCTGCCAGGGTTTGGACCTCGAAGGCACGGTCACCGGAAATGTATTCGCCTTCTCGCAGACCACCAACGTTCGCGGCAAGGTCAACGGCAGCGTGCACAGTTTCTCGCAGATTTTCCGTTTGGAGTCCAATGCCGTCGTCGACGGTGACACCTTGACGTTCGCGGCCGACAACACCCTGGAAGGCACGGTGGCCCGAGATGTGATGGCCTTCTCCGCGATGGTGGAGGCGCGCGGCAAGATCGGCCGCAACCTTTCTGCGTTTGCCGATCGCGTCCTGGTTTCCAGCACCGGCGCCGTAGGAGGAAACCTGTCGGCGCGTGTGCCGGCCAGGCTAGGCGTTACTGTGGATCCCGCAGCCAAGGTCACCGGAAAGACCGACGTACAAGTGGTCTCTTCGCGTTCCGAAGCGCGGTTCGGCCGGCCACGCTTCTATTTCTGGCAGGCGGTTCAGTTGGCCGGCGCGATGATCGTGGGCGCGTTGCTGCTGATGCTCTTCCCGGCGTTCTACAGGTCTGCGACGGCGGCTATTACTTCCTGGCCGCGGAGCCTGGGACTGGGCTTTGCTGTGCTGGTTGCGGGTCCCGTGGCGGTCGTGGTCCTGTGCGTCACACTCATCGGCATTCCGCTGGCCACCGCCGGACTCTTCCTGTATGTCGCCGGACTCTATCTGGCCAAAGTCTTTTTCGGGGCCTGGCTGGGCCAGACCCTGTTCCGGCGTGTCCCGCAAAACAACCAGGATGCACTACTGGCCTTGCTCCTGGGCTTGCTGCTCGTTTTTGTGGTTGTCCAGATCCCCTACTTCGGTGGGATCTTCCAGATCGTGCTGTGGTGCCTGGGCCTCGGAGCGTTCACCTGGCGGCTTTACGCTGGCCGTCAACCGGCGTAGTCAGGGTTTCGGCTGAAAATAGGTCCTGGCCCTGACGCTGAAAAGGTAGGCGATCATCGCTCCGGCGATCGGAAGGCCTATGAGGGTTCGCAGGTCGCCTCGAAATAGGGTGTTGGCCAAGTCGCCGAGGAGATTCACAACCAGTACAGCCACGGCGGTTTGCTGACCCCACTTGGCGCCCGTCCAGAGTCCGACGGCGGATGCGGCACAAGCCATGCTGACGCCAATCATCAGCACGATGGCCCATGTTCCCATGCTGACCAGTGCTGGCTGTGCGTGCGGATTCAGGATCCAGAGGCGATCGAGATCCGTGCCTGGGAAGGTCAGCGCAACGGCAGCCGTGCCGCTCATCAGTGAGCCGAACGCGAAGAAACCGCACAATGCGGCGATGCCCCCCGGCCGGTGGGCGGTTCCTGGCACGACCGGTTAGTCGATGCGAATACTGCCGCTGCCCACGCGAATGTACAGCCGGTTATCGCCGCGGCCTGCGGTTCCGCGCAGCATGTTCTTGGCAATCGTACCGGAGGTGCTGATCTTGTGGGAAGTCGTTACGGTGCCGGAGCGCGTCTCGGCATCCACTTCGAACGGAGTCCCGGTAGGCAGACTGACCTTGATCAGGCCGGAGTGCGTCTTCAGGTCCCAGCGGAAAGCCTTGGGCGTGCCGTCGATCTCCACGCCGCCGGTGCCGGATTGGGCGTCAACGTTGGCCTTGGCCTTTTCCACCTTGATATGTCCGGAGCCGGTCCGGGCCTTCACTTCGCCGGCCGCGCCGATTACGGTGATGCCGCCGCTGCCGGTGCGCGCGTCCACGGTGCCATTCACCGCGGACAAATCAATGACGCCGCTACCTGTGGATGCCTCCACGTTGCCGTTGGCCGTCGCGATTCGAATCCCGCCGCTGCCGGTGCGCGCGGTCACTCGATTGCCGATGCTCTCGGCGCGGATGACCCCCGAGCCGGTAGACATCTCCGCCGGTCCCGTCAGGCCGGTGATATCGACACCTCCGGAGCCGGTCGAAGCCTTCACCTGGGTTTGTTCCGGCACGGTCACTTCATAGCTGATTCCGACGTTGTTCCAACGCCGGACGTCCTGGCCAAGGGTAATGAGGTTGCCGGTTTGGGTGATTGGCGGATTCTGCTCGATTTCGCGCACGGTCCCAGCCGGATCGCCGCTTCCGAGGAACCAATTGCCGCTTGCCTTGATCTTGGCAAAGACGTGTACGTTGCCGGCTGGGCCACGCCTCACGGTGATCGTCCCCGACCCGGTCCTGACCCGTAAGTCCAAGGGACCACTCACTTTAAGGTCCCTGGTGAAGGACCCTTCCGCGGTCTGTGCTGCCAGCGCCCCGGCCAGCGACAGCGCCAAAAACACCCCCAACGTTTTCCTCATGTCGTTCTCCTCACCGGAATAGACGAAGGTACAGGGGAAAAGTTTAACGAATTGTTGGCCTGACGCCGGACCCGCGGAACGCGACGCTATAATGGGCTGGCGCTGGGAAGGACGGGGAAACGTGGGCCATCGAATCTTAGGTCTTGTCGCGACATTGTTCCTATCCAGTGTGTCCATGGCCATTCTGCAGGATTCGGTTCCTCCGGAGCGGATGATCGTGGGCACGCGTTACGGGCGGCGAGTGCTGGTACCGAGCAATCAACTGCTGGATCCGGCGGGCCAGCGGATCGAGTTTCCCGGCCGGCCCGTGGACCTGGCGCTCAGTCCGGATGGAGGCATGCTGGCTGTGCTGCTGCCGTCAGGCATTCAGATCTTCTCGCCGGAGGGTCAAAAGCTGAGGTTCATCCCGGCGGCCACCGCGTCGATCGCCGGGTTGACCTTCACGCCCGACGGCGAGCGGATCGCTGCTTCGACCTTGGGATCGCGCGGCGTGCATTCGGTCACCCTGGCAGACGTCAAGGGGAGCGGCGCAACCAGCCAGTTGCGGATGCCCAGGAATGCCGAACCCACGGGATTGGCCTTCGACCCGGCTGGAAAATATCTGTACGTGGCGCTGAACCGCCTGAACACGCTTGGCCGCGTGGACCTTGGCACGGGCGAGCTGGCAGGCGAGGTTGAGGTCGGGGTGGCGCCGATCAGCATCGCTCTCACCCCTAAGGCCGACCGGATCTTCGTAGCCAACTGGGGAGGACGGCCGCCGGCCCTGACCCAGCGTTCGGCGATCTCTGCGGGAACACGCACGTCCGTAGACGAGCGCGGCGTAGCCAGCAGCGGATCGGTGTCAGTGGTGGACTTGAAGACCTTCCGCGTCATCGAGGAGATTGCGGTGGGCTTGCATCCAGGGTCCATTCGCATCAGTCCCGACGGAAAAATTGCCGCCGTAGCCAACGCCAACAGTGATTCGGTCAGCCTGCTGGATACCGCTTCGCTGAAAGTGCTGGACACCGTGTCCATTCCCGCGTGGCCCAAGGGTTACTTGGGAAGCTCGCCGACCGCTCTGGCTTTTGGAGCCGGAGGACGGTGGCTGTATGTCGCCTGCGCCGGAATCAATGCTGTGGCGGTCCTGGAGCGCGAGGAAACCACCTATCGTTTGCGAGGGTATGTGCCCACCGACTGGTATCCGGTGGGTCTGGCGGTCCGCGGCGCTCCCGCCGGCGAGACCGTCTACGTGGCTAACTCCAAGGGAGTGGGGTCCCGGGACGCCCAAGCCAACTTCACCGTGCACCAAGCTCTGGGAACAATCAATTCCTTTCCCGGCGCGACCGCAGCAGCAGCCCAACAGGCGGTGATCGACAGCAATGATCCATTCCGCGATGCTGGGATTCCCAAGGATTCACCGGCCGACCTTGCGAAGCTCGGCATCCGTCACGTCTATCTGATCATCAAGGAGAATCGAACCTACGACCAGATCCTGGGCGATCTGGAACGAGGCAACGGAGAGCCCAAGCTGACTCTCTACGGCAAACAGGTCACGCCCAACCATCACGCCCTGGCGTCGCAATTCGTAACTCTGGACAATTTCTTCGCCAGCGGTGTGGTCAGCGCCGACGGACACCAATGGCTCACGCAAGCGACCGCGTCCGACTATATCGAGCGGAGCCATGCCTCCTACCCGCGCAGTTACCCCTACCAGGGCGAGGACCCACTGGCGTTTGCGGCCAGCGGATTCCTTTGGAACCAGGCGGTGAAGGCCGGGCTCACGGTCCGCGTCTTCGGAGAAGCCGTGGTCCCTGCTCCCGGTGGGTATCCTCATTCCTGGACCGCCTACTATCAGGACGCGCTGGCTCCGCAGATGACGCTGCCGGCGCGTAGCGTAGCACTGATCAACTCACTGAATGGATTGTTCGACCCGTCGTTTCCGGCGTTTGCCCTGAACATACCGGACGTGTTCCGGGCCCGTCTGCTCATGGGCAAGCTGAAGGCCTATTCCGAGAGCCAGACCACGCCCAATCTCGTAATCGTACAATTGCCCACCAACCACACCCAAGGCACGATGCCGGGCTTCCCGACTCCGCGGGCGATGGTCGCCGACAACGACTTGGCACTTGGAGTTATCGTGCAAGCGATCACCGAAAGTCCGGAGTGGCCGAAGAGCGCCATCTTCGTCGTGGAAGATGATGCGCAGAATGGCGTCGACCATGTTGACGGCCATCGCACCGTCTGCCTGGTGATCAGCCCCTACACTCGGCGGGGTGTCGTCGATTCCACGCACTATAACCAGACCAGCGTTCTGCGGACCATCGCCGACTTGCTGGGGATGGCGCCGATGAACAAGTTTGATGCCGCGGCATTGCCGATGCGGTCGGTATTTCAGGTTCAAGCGAATCTCCAGCCGTACCGCTCGGTTCCCAACGTAATCCCCCTCGATGAGATGAACCCCGCCGCTCCGGCTCTGCGCGGTGCGGCGCGCCGCGCGGCTCTGGATTCGATGGCCATGGACTTTTCCCGTCCGGATGCCGTGCCCGAGCAGCGTCTGAACCGGATCCTCTGGCACACAGCTCGTGGATGGACAACTCCTTATCCGCGCGTACCCCATCGCCCGGAATGCGTGGTGGACGACGACGACCGATAACACGAAGCAAGATTTTGCAATACGGCACGGCTGGAACGCGGGAGAATAGCGGGAATGAAGGGACCGGTCACTCTGGAATTGCCCCCGTCAGCGGCGCGGTTACAGCCATACTGCCGGTCGCATCTGCGGTTGCCGGAGTGCGAAGTCCAGGTCTTTACGCAACTGCCTCCCTCTGAACTGGAATTGCCGCCGATGCAGGACCATGCGGTGATGTACATGCTCGCCCCGCAAAGCAATTCCTTCGAGGAGCGAGGCGGGGAGCAGTTCCAGGGCGACAGCCGTCGCGGTGACCTGACTTTGGTGCCGGCCGGACTTCCGACGCGCTGGATCTGGCAGGAGCCGGCCAGCCTGCTGAACGTGGAACTCAACCCGACGCTGGTGGCGCGTGCCGCTGAGGAACTTGGCCGCGGAGGACGCGTTCCGCAGATCCTGAACCGTTTCCGGATGCGCGATCCGGAGATCGAGCGGATCTGCCTGACGTTGCTCGGCGAGTTGCGCACCGGTGGAGTTGCGGAGCGCTTATACGTCGAATCGCTGGCTCATCAGATGGCGGTCTGCCTGCTACGCCGCCATTCCGACGCCTCGCTGCCGGCCGACCGCGCCCCCGGTCTGCCCCGCAGCCGGGTGCGCCGGGTGATGGATTACATCGAAGCAAACCTGAATCACGGCGTTCGCTTGCAGGAGTTGGCGGCGCTGGCCGGGCTGAGCCCGTTCCACTTCGCTCGCCAGTTCAAGGACGCCACCGGTCTGGCTCCGCATCAATTCGTCCTGCGCACCCGCGTAGAGCGCGCCAAGCAACTGCTGGAGCGCACCGAGTTGAGTCTGGCGGAGATCGGATTGACCTTGGGCTTCTCCCACCAGAGCCACTTCACAACCGTGTTTCGCCGCATGGTGGGCGCAACACCCAAGGCTTGGCGTGAGGCGCAGTGAATTCCGCAATTTTCTGACACACTCCGCAATCCTTTGAAAGACCCGTCGCCCGGCGGACCACTAATCTGTGGTCATGAAACTCACGATCATGGTTCTGCTATTGAGTGTTCCGGCGATTGCGCAGCAATGGACGTTGTGCGCCAAGGTCAGTCCGCTGCGCCTGAATCAAGGAGAATCGGTTGAACTCGGGCGTCAGAGCTCGCCCATTTTGTGGGGCTTCAGCCGCGACGTACTCTTCCAGGCGTGCACGCCGGACGGACGCCCCGTTCAGCGCCGCGTACAACTGGTAGTGGAGATCGAGCCGCTCGGCGGGCAGTTCGGTGCAGTCAATCTAGCGACGCGCGAAGCCGTCTCCGACTCGCGCGGCCGGTTCTCCGCGACCTACGGAGCAGGTGGTCTGCAACCCGGCGAAGCCTGGCCCGAAGGCGCCATCAGCCGTGAGCGTCACCGGTTTGTGTTCGAAGGCCGGACAGTGGCCACGTTTCTGCTCGAACGAACCTCGCGCGACCTGCGGTTCCTTCAGGACTTGGAGATGGCCAGCCGCACCGTGCCTTCCGGTAACTCCACCAACAAGCCGTCGGCGACGGCGCCCGCTTCCAGTTTCAACGCCAAGGTCTCGCCGCAGATGTAGTCTTTGAATCGCGTGAAGACCTCGGACAGCTTCTCGGTCTGGTAGGTGATGAGGATGCGGTCGCTCATTTCGAGGCCCTGGTCTTTGCGGGCTTGCTGGATCTGACGGACCAGGTCGCGGGCCAGTCCTTCCAGTTTCAGTTCCTCGGTGATTTCCAGATCCAGCGCGACGACCAGCGCGCCTTCCTGCGCCGTAGCCATCTGGCCGCGGGTGACCTGCTCGACCTGAATGTCTGACGGTTCCAGGCTGACGGATTCACCGTCGAGGGAGATCTCGACCGCTTGTCCTGTGTGAACACGCGCCGCGACAGTCGCCGGATCAAGCGCAGCGAGAGCCTTGCCGATCTCCGGCAACCGCTTGCCGAAACGCGGGCCCAGCGCCTTGCGGTTCTCGCGGACTCGATAGGAGACCAGTGTGGAAGCGTCTTCGACCAGTTCCAGCGCTTTGATGTTGAGTTCCTCAAGCACCGCCGCCTGATAGCGGCGGAGGGCCGCGCTCTCCTGCTCACTGCGCGACGCCACGAGAAGCCGCGACAGTGGCTGCCGGACACCGACTTTTTTCTCGGCGCGCACGCTACGCGCCAACTCCACCACACGGATGGCCACGTCCATGTCGCGAGTGGCCGCTTCGTCTTTCCACGCCGGGTTGGGCTGCGGGTAGTCGCAATGATGCACGCTCTCGGGAGCGGACGGGTTCACGCTTCGCACCAGGTTCTGGTACATCGATTCTGTCAGGAACGGAAGCATCGGGGCCAGCAGCTTGGTGAGCGTGACCAGGGTCTCGTACAGCGTCTGGTAGGCGGCCAGCTTGTCGCGATCATCCGCGCTCTTGGCGCGCCAGAAACGGCGGCGGTTGCGGCGGACGTACCAGTTGGACAGGGCCTCGACAAACTCCTCGGTGTTGCGAGCGACCGTGGCAACGTCGTAGTCGGGCAAACGTTCGCGCGCCGATGCCACTAATTCCTGGAGTCGCGTCAGCAGCCAGCGGTCAATGTCCGGCCGCTCGACGAATGGGACCGGCGGCAGCGCCGGATCGAAGCCATCCAGCAGCGCGTAATTGCTGAAGAAGGAGTAGACGTTCCACAGCGTGCGGAAAAACTTGCGCTTCACCTGCTCGGCGGAATGGAAGCCGAACAACAGGTTGGCCGTCGGCGTCTGGCGGGAGAAGATCCAACGCATCACGTCCGCGCCCATCTTCTCGGCGGCGTCGTCGAACCAGATGGCGTTGCCCTTGGACTTGTGCATCTCCTCGCCATGCTCATCCTTCATCAGGGCGTAGCCCCACAGGGTGCGGAAGGGCGGAACGTCTTCCATCATCGTGGACATGGCCAGCAGTGCGTAGAACCAGTTGCGGAACTGACCGGGAAACGACTCCAGGACCAGGTGCGCGGGGATCCAGCGCTTCCAATACTTGCGGTCAGCGAAGTAGTGCGTGGTGGAGTAGGCCACGATGCCGGCGTCCAGCCAGGGATTGCCGACGTCGGGAATGCGCGCGACTTTGTTTCCGCACTTCGCGCAGGCGATCTTCACGCCGTCGACCCAGGGACGATGCGGGGAGTGACCCACGAATTCCGGCCAGCCTTCCATCGCTCGCGATTGCAGTTCTTCCTTGCCGCCGATCACGTCGAAATGCCCGCAGGAACATTCGTAGATGGGCAGCGCCAGACCCCAATAGCGTTTCTTGGAGATCATCCAGTCGCCCATGTTGTTGAGCCAGTCCTGCTCCTGGTCGCGCCCCCACTCGGGGACCCAGCGGGCTTGGTCCACGATGCGCTTGATGCGGTCGCGCCACTTCATGTTGATGTACCACTCGCTCACCGCGCGGAACAGCAGCGCAGTGCCGCAGCGCCAGCAGTGCGGGTAGTCGTGTGTGTAGATCTCGCGTTTGTAGTAGAAGCCCTTGGATCGCAACGATTCCTGAACCGCGTCGGCGACTTCACCGGCCTTGCGTCCTTCCAGGAAATCGTAGCCCGGGACGTAGATTCCTTCGTCGTTGATCGGAGCGAGCACCGGCAGGTGATGCTCTTTTCCCAGTTCGAAGTCTTCTTTTCCGCAGCCGGGAGCGATATGCACGATGCCGGTTCCGTCGGTGGCCGCCACTTCCGACCAGGGAATCACCCGGTGATGCTCGCGGGCCGCAGCGCCAGCGGGCAGTTCGTCAAACGGACCGTCGTAGGTGCGTCCGATGAGTTCCTGGCCCGAGATCTCGCCGAGCACTTCATACGCGCCCTTCTCTTTCAGCACATGCAGGCAGTCGGTGGAGAGGTAGTAGACATCACCGTGCTGGCGGACGCGTGCGTACTTCAAGTAGGGATTGACGGCACACGCGACGTTCGCGGGCAAGGTCCAAGGCGTGGTGGTCCAGACCAGCAGGTATTCTTTGTCGGCGCCGTGGAGCGGAAATCGCGCGAAGATCGCCACGTCGTCCACTTTCTTGTAGCCTTCTTTGCGCTCTTGCTCGGAGATGCCGGTTCCGCAGCGCGGACACCAGGGCATGGCATCCATACCCTTGTAGATCAGGCCCTCCTGATGACACTTCTTGAGGAAGTGCCAGATGGCGTAGTTGTTCTCGTCCGCCATCGTGAAGTAGGAGTCCTCCCAGTCCATCCACATGCCCAAGCGGATGGATTGCTCGGTCTGCACGGCAGCGTACTTGCGGACCCGGGCCTTGCACTGCTCGATGAAGCGTTCCAGTCCGTAAGCCTCGATCTCCCGCTTGTTCTTGAATCCCAGTTCCTTCTCAACTTCCACTTCCACCCAAAGGCCTTGGCAGTCGAAGCCGTTCTGGTAGCGCAGTTCGTGCCCGGTCATGGCGAAGTAGCGCTGGAAGAGGTCCTTGTAGGTGCGTCCCCAGGCGTGGTGGACGCCCATGGGGTTGTTGGCAGTGATGGGGCCGTCGAGAAACGACCAAGCCGGCTGTCCGCGGCGCAGCTCGCGCAGCTTCTCGAAGGCGTTTGAGCGGTTCCAGAACCTCAGCACTTCATGCTCGAGGCGGACGATGTCGAAAGTGGACTCCACGCGCTGAAACATAAACGTTTGAGTATATCAGGACGCCTAGGTCCCCTTGTTCAGGCAGGCCAACAGTCGCTCCGGGATCGGACAAGACTTGTGGGTCTGGTGGTCAATGGCCACCACCACGATCCGTCCTTTCGTTGCGGGTTGGCCGCGAAGCAGCGCCAGGAATGCCAACGTAAAGGATGTAGTCCCAATCTTCTCCACGCGAACTTGAATCTCAATCGAATCGTTGTATGACAGCGGGATCATGAAATCCACTTCTACGTGCACGCGTGGGAAGTCCACGTCAAAACCACGTCCGGATTGATACGAACAGCTCAGGTGTTCTAGGAATTCGTGCTCGGCGGCTTCGAAGTGGCGCAGCATGGCGGTGTAATGGATGCGCCCGGAGGCGTCGGTATCCACGAAGCGGATCTTGCTCGGCCAGGTAAACGGCATCGCCCGATTAAATCATGGACGGAATGGCGCTGTGTAGCGTAGACTACTTCGCTCATGAAAAAATCCATTTGGTGGGTCGCGTGTCTTGGTGTGTTGAGCAGCGTGCTTTTCGCGGCCGGAGAACCGGCGCAGAAGAAAGCGGCGAAGCCCGCAAGGGCGGTGAAAGCGGCGAAGCCGGTCAAGAAAGCCGAGCCGAAGCGCTCGGCGCCGTTCGCGGTGAAGCGGGAGCGCGAAGGCAAGCCGCTGCAGCGCTTCGACTGGTTCTACGCGCAACGCGCTTGGCCGCTCGGGTTCATCCCTGCGGGCATGCAGGCCGAGGGCGTATTCCAGATGAACCGCATGGAGAGGGACCGGGACTCCGTGCTGCAGGCGCTGGGTTTCAACCGGAACGACATCCCGGCCAACCAGACTACCTGGACGCTGGTGGGCTCGTCGCCGTCGGAAACTGTGGGCTTCAACTTCCCGCGGACCGCAGGACGCGTGGTGGCCGTGGCGATCGAACCGGGCAACAGCAACGTCGTCTACGCGGGAACCAGCAACGGCGGCGTCTGGAAGACCAGCAACGGCGGAGTCGCTTGGATCCCGCTGAGCGATACCCAGCCCTCCTTGGTGATCGGCTCACTGATCATCGATCCACGCTATCCCAACACCCTCTACGCCGGAACCGGTGAACGGACTTACGGCGGCGGACATGCCTCTTACGATGGGGCGGGAATCCTAAAGACCGTCAACGGCGGCTCAAGCTGGACCAATATTCCGGGTCCGTGGGTCGGACCGTTGGGCTCGTCCGTAGGCGGAGGACGCATTGCCTCCCTGGCGTTGCATCCTACCAACAGTCAGATCTTGCTGGCCGGTTCGGGAAGCACGGCGACCACCCGCGGCGTGTTCCGCTCCACCGACGCGGCGGCTACCTGGACGCGCACGCTCGATACCGGTTCCGTCAACACGGTGCTCTTCCATCCCGACGATGGCAGCGTGGCCTACGCCGCGGTCCAACAGGTAGGGATCAGCAAGTCCACCGACGGCGGAGTGACCTGGAATTCGGCATCCGCCGGACTGCCCAGCGACGGGATCGGCCGAATCGAGCTGGCGATTTCCCGCTCCAGCCCCAACACTCTCTACGCGGGTCTGACCGAACAAAGCAGCAGCAACCTGCGCGGATTCTACAAATCCACCGACGGGGCTGCCACTTGGACGCAGTTGGCCAACACGCCTGACTACTGCGGCGCCCAGTGCTTCTTCGACCACATGGTGACAGTCCATCCGACGAATGCGGACGTGGTTCTGGTGGGCGGCTCGGACACGAACGGCGAACAGCAGCGCAAGCTGTTCCGCACGATGGACGGCGGCAACAGTTGGGTGGAGATTTCCCAGGGCGCCAACCGCGTAGGCCTGCATCCCGACATCCACGTGGCGGTGTTCACCGCCGACGGCTCCAAGCTCTACGTCGGTCACGACGGCGGCGTGAACAGCACCACCAACACGCTGGAGGCCGGAGTCAACTGGACCGACTTGAACGCTGCCTTTGCCACCACCCTCTATTATCCCGGCCTGTCGATTCACCCCACCAATGTGGACGTCTCTTTCGCCGGCACACAGGACAATGGCACGCAGCGCTATAACGGCACTCTCAACTGGACCGAAGTCGCCTGCGGCGACGGCGGCTATACGGCCATTGACCCTTCGAATCCGAGCATTGTCTACGCCGCCTGCCAAGAGATCGCCATCTTGAGATCCACCAACGGCGGCGCCCCCAGGAGTTTTAACGATGCCCAGACTGGCCTGCCCGACAGCAAGGCCGAACGCAGCCAGTTCATCGCTCCCCTGGTGATTGACCAGACCGCTCCGCGGAATTTGTACTTTGGGACGTTCCGAGTCTGGCAAACCACGGACGGCGCCGACAACTGGCGGCCGATCTCTACGGATCTGTCGGGCAATGGTGAGAGCACCGTTTCCGCCCTGGTGGTCGCGCCGACCGACTCTAATACCGTCTACGCCGGGTATTCCAACGGCAAAGTGTTTGTCCGTACCAACGCTTTGGCCGGCGGGACCGACGGCTGGGTCGAGCGCAGCACCGGCATTCCCGGACGCCACGTGACCAGCCTGGTGGTGAGTCCGCGATCTTCGACTACCGTATATGCGACGGTGTCCGGCTACACCTTCGGCAACGACCGCGCCGGCCACGTCTTCCGTTCCGCGGACGGCGGGGCATCGTGGGCCGATATCAGCGGTAACCTTCCGAACGTCCCGGCCAACGACGTGGCCATCGATCCGGACGTTGCGGGCAAGCTGTATGCCGGCACCGACGTGGGCGTGTTCGTTTCCACCAACGAAGGCGGGACCTGGACGCCGCTGGGCAGCGGCTTGCCGCGCGTGACGGTAACCAGCGTGCGTTTGCACAAGCCCAGCCGCACATTGCGGGCCGCCACATTCGGGCGCAGCGCCTGGGACATCCTGGTGCCGCTCGCGGGCGGCGGGCCGCTGCCCACCGTCGCTTCAGTCGGCGCGCTCGACGGCGCCAGCTTCAAAGCGCCAGTGGCGCCCGGCAGCATCGCTGCGATTTTCGGAACGAATCTGGGCACGCAGAACGCTCTCGCCGGCGGAGTTCCCCTTCCCACTCAATTGGCCGGGGCGTCGCTGACCTTTAATGGAAACATCGCCGCGCCGCTGTTCTTTGCAGGCAGCGGGCAGATGAATCTGCAGATCCCGTGGGAACTTGCCGGAGCCTCCAGCGCATCGCTGGTCGCCACGACGGCCAACGGAGCCAGCACCGCGGTATCGGTGTCGTTGGCGCCTGCGGCTCCGGCCATGTTCTCCACCAACCAGCAGGGCACCGGACAAGGGGTCATCCTGATCGCCTCGACGGGAGAAGTGGCTGCCCCTACCGGTAGTATTCAGGGACGCGCGCATCGCCCGGTTAGAAAAGGCGAGTTCCTGACCATCTATTGCCTGGGTCTGGGCGACGTGGACAACCGTCCCGCAACGGGTGGGCCTTCACCCGCCGCCGAGCCGCTGGCACGGGTTAGGGCAGTGCCCTCTGTGACGATCGGCGGAGCAGACGCGCGTGTGGACTTCGCGGGCCTGGCGCCCGGCTTCGTGGGCCTCTACCAGATCAACGTGCAGGTACCCGAAGGCGCGCAGGCGGGCGATGCGGTTTCCGTGATCATCCGAGGCGGCGGCGCTACCTCGAACACGGTCACCATCGCGGTGGAGTAGAGGCTATTTCCAGACGAATCTCCCGAGATCGCGGTCCTTACGCACGCGATCTACGGGAAAGACCTGGTTGTGCATCACGACATAGACGCCGGGCGCGAGCAATCGCGCCGCGATCAGACTTTCGGTCAGGTTCTGCAGCGCGTCACTGTTTTCAAATCCCAGCGGAACCATCGCGCCCGTCAGGATGACCGGGACCTTTAGCTCGCGCAGGCTGTCGCGCAGAAGCAGCCCGGTGTCGACCATCGTGTCGGTGCCGTGGCTGATCACGATGGGCGCGCCATCGGGGAGTTTCTGCTGCACGGCGCGCAGCACCTGACGGCGGTCCGCGTCGTCCATATCCAGGCTGTCCTTGTTCATCAACTGGGTGTGATCCACTTCAGCGTCGGGCAGACGTAACCGATTCAGATAACGGTCCAGCTTGAAGTGCAGGTTGCCCACCGCTCCGGTGGTTTCCGAATACACCTTTTCGATGGTCCCGCCGGTGGAGATGAGATGAATCTTCTGCATTCTTGGGGCCGAGTATATCATCCGGGGAATGACGTACCTGGTGACCGGAGCCACAGGCTTCATCGGCGGCCATGTCGTGCGGCAGTTATTGGCCGCGGGGCAGCAGGTGCGGGCCTTGGTCCGGCGACCGGACCGGGCGCAAGACCTGGCCACGCTCGGAGTACGGCTCTACGCCGGTGATATCACCGACAAGCATAGCCTGCGCCACCCGATGACCGGCGTCGACGGCGTCTTCCACCTGGCGGCGTGG
>CAYPHP010000019.1:0-15635 GCA_964410045.1 uncultured Acidobacteriota bacterium
ACCGTCAGGGTGCTCAGGGCAGCCATGGCGCGCACCGGCCGTGGGCGGAGGCGGTAGGCGAGGACGTCGGCCATGGTGTACTTGCCGGTGTTGCGGAGCGGCTCGGCCACGATCAGCAACACCGTGAGGTAAGCCACCAGCCAGCCGACCGAGTACATAAAGCCGTCGTAACCCTGGAAAGCGATCATGCCGGCGATGCCCAGGAATGAGGCCGCGCTCATGTAGTCGCCCGCGACGGCGACGCCGTTTTGCCAACCCGTGATGCGGCGGCCCGCGGCGAAATAGTTGCTCGCGCCCGAGGATCGGCGCGCCGCCCAGTAGGTGATCCCGAGCGTGATCACGACAAAAACCAGGAACATCATCAGGGCGGCGGTCACCCTTGCGGTACCTGATTCCGGCGCCGGAGATTCTCAAGCACCGCGGAGGCCAGCCGGTCGAACCGGTTGGCAGCGCGCACGTAGAGGAACGCGATCAGCCAGGCCATGAAGAACTGAGACAGAGCGAACAGGTAGGCCAGGTTTACCGGGCCGATCACCGGAGTCGCCATCAGGTCTGGCGCATAGCCGACTAGGACGGGGAGTGCGAAATAGTAGGCGATGAAGAAAACGGTGGCTGGGATGATGAACCGTCTTTTCGCGGCCATCAACTTCTTGAAGTCGGGGTCGTTGGCGACACTATCCCAGTCGTGGCGTTCCGGCGGCATGGCTAAGGATCATACCTGCTTTTCAGGCGTTCCAGCGAAGCACTCGCATTGTCGGGAGTCGCACTTCCGGAAGAGCCGAGACCGTGGCCCGATGATCAGAATGAAAGTTCTGCTTTGGAGTGCGGTGGCTTGCCACCGCCCTTGATGCCGAGGGTTGCCTCGGCGCAGCAATGCTGCGCTAGCCAGGGCGGCGGCAAGCCGCCGCACTCCAGGGCGAAACCATCATGGACTGTGACTTTCGACAAAGCGGTTGGGGACAGGGAATCACCGCTTGCTGACGCGCGCGGCTCAACCGGAAGTTACACGCCCAACGATCTCAAGAAAGCCAGACTGGACTTGGCGCCTTCGACGGCCGGCGGACCGGACGTGTCGGTGGCGTCGACGTCCTGCTCGACCACCGCCACACCCTTGAAATCAAGCGCGTCCAACTCCCGCTTGATCGCTGGAAAGTCCACGCCGCCCTGACCCAGCGGGCAGAAGACGCCGCGTCGGACGCCGTCGAGGAATCCCAGACGTTCCTTGCGGCAGGCTTGGCGCACCTGCGGATTGACGTCCTTGAAGTGCAGGTATTCCACGCGCCGTCCATACTTCTTCAGCGCTTCCACGGGATCGCCGCCGCCGTAGAAATAGTGGCCGGTGTCCAGGCACAGCCCGAGGTCGGCCGAATCCACCTGTTGCAGGACGAGTTCTACTTCTTCGGGAGTCTCCACGTAAGTGCCCACGTGATGGTGAAAGACGCAACGCAAGCCCAGATCGCGGGCTGCCGCGGCCACCTGCCGGATGTTTGCAGCCACGGTCTTCCATTCGTCGGCCGTCAGGCGAATTCCGGCGTCGGGAACCCATCCGGCGCAGGCCATCCGCTCCGGCCACATGTGGTCGGAGAGCACCAGGTAACGCGCGCCGCAATCGGCCAGCAGACGGCCGACGGTGATCGCCTTCGGCAACTCCGTCTTCAGCGCGTCGGGATCTTTCAGCTTCAACGGCACAAAGGCGGACGTGATCTGCAGGGACCGCCGCGCCAGTTCATCACGCAGACGAGACGCGTCCGTGGGGTAGTAACCGTACGGTCCTAACTCGGTGGCGGAATATCCGGACCCGGCGATCTCGTCCATCACCTTCGACCAGGCGATCGGCGGCGACCAGCCATCCACTTCCATGATTCCCCAACTCACCGGGGCGTTGGCCAACAGGATTTGTGTGCTCATACTTCGCGTTTCTCCCAGCGGCTGGTGATGACTTTGGTTTCGGTATAGAACTCCACGGCGTCCTGGCCGTTGGCGTGCAACGTTCCGAAGAACGAGCCTTTCCATCCGGCGAAAGGGAAAAAGCCGGCGGGGGCGGGAACGCCAACGTTGACGCCGACCATGCCGGCCTGCACGCGCGTCGCGAACTCGCGGGCCCAGCCGCCGTCGCGGGTGAAGATCACGGCGCCGTTCCCGTAGCTCGACGAGTTCACGCGGTCGAGTGCTTCGTCCAACGTGTTCACGCGCATCACCGAAAGGACCGGGCCGAAGATCTCTTCCTTGGCAATGCTCATATCGGGACGCACATGGTCGAAGATCGAGGGCCCGACAAAGTTCCCTTCCTTCGGCAAGGTTTTACTGCGCCCGTCGAGCGCCAGTGGTGCGCCTTCCTTTGTCCCTTTCTCCAGATAGCCAAGGATGCGCTCGCGAGCTTGGGTGGTGATCACCGGCCCGACGTCGGTGGATTCCTCGGTTCCGGGCGCAACGCGCAGCTTGGCGGCTTCCTGAACTAGCAGCGGCATGAGTTTCTCAGCGGCGTCGCCGACGGCAACCAATACGCTGCCGGCCATGCATCGCTGCCCGGCGGCGCCGAACGAAGAACTCAGGATGCCTTTCACGGCGGCGTCCATGTCGGCGTCGGGCATCACCACCATGTGATTCTTGGCCCCGCCCATGGCCTGGACCCGCTTGCCGTGCGCCGCGGCGGTAGCGTAGACGTACTTGGCAACGGCACTCGATCCGACGAACGAGACCGCCTTCACCGCGGGATGCTCGAGCAGCACATCGACGGCGTCCTTCAGGCCGTGGACCACGTTGATGACGCCAGCGGGCAGCCCGGCCTGTTCGAGCAGACGCACTTGCAGCATGGCCGTGAGCGGAACCTTGTCGGACGGTTTCAGGACAAAAGTGTTGCCGCAGGCGATGGCCACGGGGAACATCCACAGCGGGATCATGGCCGGAAAATTGAATGGCGGGATGCCCACGCACACGCCCAAGGGCTGGCGGATGGTCATGGTATCCACGGCGCGCGCGACGTTCTCTGCCGTACGTCCGGCCATCAGTGTCGGAATGCCGCAGGCAAACTCCACGACCTCAATGCCGCGCCTGACCGACCCGCGTGCATCCACCAGGGTCTTGCCGTTTTCCTGGGTTACCTGGCGGGCGAGTTCCTCAAAGTGCTCTTCCAACAGTTGCTTGTAGCGGAACATGATGCGAGCGCGTTCCACCGGCGGTGTCGCCGACCAAGCCGGGAAGGCTGCTGCCGCAGCCTCGACGGCTGCGGTCACTTCTTCGCGCGTCGCATGCGGCAAGCGGGCCAGTACTTCGCCCGACGCTGGATTGGTGATTTCACTGAATTGACTCGCCTGAGACTCTCGCCAGGAGCCGCCGATCAACAGTCGGCAGGGAGGCGCGGATGTGGAAACAGTGCCCATAGTGGAACCCTCACGAAAGCATTCACTAAATGCTTTTATCTTACCATGCGGCTTTGCGCCCTTGCGCCTTTGCGCGAGATTCGATTGGTGAGTTTACTTGACCAGCGGCAACCGGGGATCCTTCGACCGCCACTCCTGGCGGATCCAGGCGTACTGCGGATCGTCGCTGGCGGCCATGGAGCGGGCCGAGCCGCCGAGCACGTTGAGGTAATAGCAGTCGTAGCCGTGGGCGGCCACCACGGGATGGTAGCCATCCTTGACCAGGATGGCCTCGTTGTCGCGGACCACGTAGGTCTCATCGCGGCTGCCGTCGGCAGTGTACAGGCGTTGGATGGCGTAGCCTTCCGGCTTGTTGATCTTGTAGAAGTAAATCTCGTCGAGATCCACTTCACCCGGCGGGTTGTGGGCGTCGTGCTTGTGCGGCGGGTAGGACGACCAGTTGCCGCTGGGCGTGTAGACCTCTACCACCAGGATCCGGTCGGCGGGGAAGTCGGGCAGGACCATGTTGTTGATCTGGCGCGTGGCGTTCTCGCCGCCGCGGATCTCCACCGGCACTTCTTCAGGACGCATCAGCTTGGCCGGGAAGATGCGTGAGGCGCGGCAGCGGCAGACGGCCACTTCTGCGTCAGCCGTCTCTCCGGTGATGGTGGCGGTTGCATTCAGCGGCAGGTAGAGAGTCCAAGGCATTCCTGAAAAAACATCCCTGCGGCCACCCAGCCCGCTCCAGGATCCGGCGCCCGATGCGATGCCGACTTTCCCTCCGAGCACCACGACCACCGCTTCTTCACCGAGCAGCTTGAAGTCATAGGTCTGGCTGTGCTTCAGGCGGACCACAGTCATGGAGATGGTGTCCCATCCCGCGGACTGCGGAGTGATGTTGATGATCTCCGGCGATGGCTTGGCGTTAGGTTTGATGAGCAAGGACATGTTCTCGGCTCCCGACAGTGCTCCAAAAATTCTCTCGCAACATTCGAGTTACATCGCGCTCGACCTCGGTTTCGGTCACCCGGCGGCCGTCCTCTTCGAGCAGCGTGTAGGTGCGTGCCAGACACTCGGCCAGGGTGCGCCGCGTGTTCCGCCACTTATAGATCACCTGCTCCAGAATGCGGGCGTCGGAATGCTGCGGAATGAAACTGGTCCCAAGCATCTCTACGCGCTCGCGAGTCATCTCCTCGACCACGGATGGGTTGTTCAGGAACCACCAGCAGCCGAATGGCATCATGTTTGCGAACTTGCGGGCGTAGACGCACAACTCGTGCTGGTTCTCGCGGCTCAGCAGGGTGAAGAAGAACCGGTTGTCCGGGAAGGACCGGCACAGGTTCTCGACGGCATGCAGGTCGGCCAGGCCGGAGCCGTCGCCGGCGGTCTTCAGCGCTGGATTCACCTGGCGGCGGACGCCGATCATCAGCGCCAGAGGCAGGTTGTGCTCACGGCAGACGGGCAGTACGGCGTCGCGCAGCAGCGGGGTCAGCGCGTCGTCGGCGGGGAATGTGAAGGTATCGGGCAGGGAGCAGGCCAGGTACACCGGCTTCATCCGTCCGATCCACTCGTCAAGGAAGCGCCGTCCCGCGGCCATGGATTCAAAACGCTGGGCCCACTCGGCGAGCACCCGGTCCATGCGTAGCGCAGCCAGGAAGCGGGAATCGTTTTGCGGACGGTCCCAGTAGGGAGCCTCGTTGGGATCCAGCGGATCATTGGTCATCACCGCGTGGCTGACCCCAGCCAGGTCCAGAACGCGATGGAAATGCTCCTCGGGCCGCTGGGCCCGGAAAAAGTCACGCGCCTCGCGCAGATCCGCGGTCTGCGTCGGCAGACCGAAGGCCTTCAGCACGGCGATCACCCCGCGGCAGGCTTCCGATACCGGTGTGTTCCGCACGAAGAGCGCCTTCCAGATCTCGTCGGCCTGCTGCGATTTGGTCAGCGAGAAATAGCGTTGCGGAGTGATGTCCGAAGATCGAAACAATTCTGCTTCCAGGTAGTGGTAGGTCACCAGCTCGTCAATGCCCCACAACGCGACCTTTTCAAATGAAGGCGGGGAAAGATGAGTATGCATGTCGACGACCACAACGCGGTCGAGCACGCGCCGGACCATCGTGGATACGTTTTCCATGGGCTAATTCTATCAGTTTTGCAGTCTGACAGACTTGCCGGTGCGGATGCTCTCGTAGATCGCTTCCACGGCCAGGACAGAATACAGACCATCGACGGCGGTCACCGCGGCCACCGGGGCCGGGCCGCCGGCTTCTACGGCGTCCAGGAACAAGCGGTCTTCCTGGACGTAGCCCCAGCGCTCGTCACGCGGCAGGTCGCGGAAAGACGCGATGTCGCTGTTCACGGTGAGTTGTTCCATCTCCTCTGTGCGAATGGTGTAACCGTGGCCGTAGATCTCCAGGCGCTCGAAAGGAAACGACCAGCCGGAATAAGCGCAGGTGGTCAGGGCCGCCTGGCAGGACGGATAGTAGAGCAGAGCGGAGAAGGTATCCTGCTGGGGATACACGTGCTGGCCACCCGCGGCATAGACCTCCTGAAGCGGACCCAAAAGCCAGTTGCCCATATCCAGGATGTGGATCGGAGTCTCATAGAGGAATCCGCCGGTGACGCCGGCATCGGCGGTCCAGGGCGGGTTCTCGAGTTCACCGCGATTCATCTTCATTTCAGCGCAAAGAACCTTGCCCAGCCCGGCCATCGCTTGGCGGGCGCCCGTGTAGACCGGAGCGAATCGCCGGTTGTGGCCCACTTGGAAGACCTTGGGCAGAGCCGCCGCGGCGTCGGCGACGCGCCGGGCCATGGCCGCGTCGGTGGCCATGGGTTTTTCGCAGAAGACGTGTTTGCCTGCGGCGATCGCCGCCAGGGCCAGCTCACCGTGCAGGACGTTGGGCGCCGTGATGTAGACGGCGTCGCAAAGCTGCCACAGGTCTGCGAGGCTGCCAACGGCCTGGGCCCCAAACTCGGCTGCCGTCTGGGCCGCACGCGTGCCGTCGGAGTCGTAGAACGCGGTGATGTGCGCGCGAAGGTCTTGGCGCAGGATGGTCGCGTGGGTCCGGCCCATGTATCCCGCGCCAATGAATCCGATGCTGATCATAGACTGGCCACTGACAACATGCCACTGGCCACTACTTGATCCCCAATGCCTTGATAGTGGCAGCCTTGGCGTCAACCCCCAACTGGAACGGATCGCGGTCCCAGTATTCCGGCCGGAACATCTCGATGCTGGCGAGCCGATCGTAGCCGATGGCCTTGAGTTCGCCGACCATCCGCGCCAGGGGCAGGATGCCTTCACCGGGTAGCAGACGGTGGGCGTCCTGCAGTTGCGCTACGGGACGGTTCTCGCAGTCATTGACATGGAAGATGAACAGTTTGGTGGAGTCGATGCGGCGCAAGGAGGCCATCTGGCTGCCACCCACATGGAAATGGAAGGTGTCGATCACCAGGCCGATGTCCGCGCGGTCCACTTCGGCGATGATCTCCCAGGCCCGCTCCAGGGTGCGCACCGAGCACCACGGGAAGCCGAGAAACTCGAAGGCGATCTTGACATCGTGACCGGCGGCAATATCGCCCAGCGACTCAAGCACGGAGATGGTCTCGTCCTTGACCTCGCTGTCTGTGGCTCCCGGCGGGCGCTTGCCGGGCACCACCACAATGGTCTCGCAGCCGATCTCGCCGGCCACCGTGGCGAACTCGCGGCAGGTCCGTTCCACCTGCTCCCAGTTGTCGGCCGCAAAGGTGGCTTTCTCCACCGAATTGATGCTCAGCGGCTTGACCTTGGCTTGAGTCAATCGCTCGCCGAGCTCGGCCGCCGTGTGGTTCTGCAAGTAGTGGCGGAGCTTGGCTCCCCAGATTTCCAGGAATTCGTATCCCGCCCGGCGCGCGATCTCGATGTCGGTCTCGAGATCCACCTTCATACTGGAAGCGCCGTTCCATCCCAATAACACGAGTGTCTCCTCTCTAGGCTCGTGGCTAGTGGCCAGTGGCCATTGGCCAGAAACTTACACAACGTTCGTCAGTGATGCACAACCGGAGGGTTTGCACGGGGCGCAGGCTCCTCAGATGGCCTTTCCGCTTGCCGGATCGAAGAACCGCAAGCGCTCCGCGTTGACCTGGGTCCACACCGCTTGATCGTAGTCCAGATTCACGTCGGCGGGAACCCTGGCGGTCAAACTTTGGCGCCCCAAGCGAACCACCACCAGGCTCTCGCTGCCGGCGGGTTCCACGACGTAGACCCGCGCCGGGACGGCACCCGCGATCGGCTCGCGAGCTAGACGCACGTTTTCGGGACGTACCCCCATCACCACCTGCGTCCTTCCCTGCAACCGGTCTATTGCTGCTTCCGGCAGCGGCCACAGGGTTTCGTCCACGACGATTCCCCGGGTCCCCTGGTCCACCCGCCCTTCCACCAAGTTCATCGGCGGGCTGCCCAGGAATCCGGCAACAAAGAGGTTCGCTGGCTGATTGTACACGTTTATGGGCGAATCAAGCTGTTGAAGTATGCCCCCGGCCAGGACCGCCACCCGGTGGGCCAGGGTCATGGCCTCGGCCTGATCGTGGGTCACATAGACGGTGGTGACCCCCAGCTCGTGCTGCAGGCGCTTCAACTCGGCGCGGGTCTCCAGACGCAGTTGGGCGTCCAGGTTCGACAGGGGCTCGTCCATCAAGAAGACGTTGGGCTGGCGAACGATGGCGCGGGCCAGGGCCACGCGCTGACGCTCGCCACCGGAGAGCGCTCGCGGGCGTCGCGCGAGCAGCTTTTCCAGGCCCAGCTTCGTCGCGGCCTGGCTGACGCGACGGGCCGACTCCGCGGCGTCCACACGCCGGACACGTAGCGGGAAGGCAATGTTCTCCTCCACGGTCAGGTGCGGGTAGAGCGCGTAACTCTGGAAGACCATGGCCATGTCGCGATTGCGCGGAGGCACGCGGGTCACGTTGCGATCGCCCAGCCAGATCTCGCCGTCATCCGGCTCTTCCAGCCCGGCGATCATGCGCAGCGTCGTCGTCTTCCCGCAACCGGAGGGCCCCAATACTACGAGGAACTCACCCTCCCGGGCCTCCAGGTTCAAGCGGTCTACGGCCAGGTGCGTCCCATGACGCTTGGTGAGTTGGACAAGGCGCAGGATCATCCCTTGACCGCTCCCATCGAGAGGCCGCGAACGAGGTATCGCTGCACGGCGAAAGCAAAGATCAAAATGGGGACCATCGCCAGGACCCCGGCTGCACTCATGGCTCCCCAGCGAATCTCGAACTGGGTGACTTGGGCGGCGATGCCTACCGGCAGGGTCATTACGCGGTCCGTCTGGGTCAACACCAGGGCGAAGAGGAACTCATTCCAGGCCACGATCAGGCAGAACACAGCCGTGGCGGCCAAGCCGGGTGCGGTCAGAGGAAGGACCACGCGCACTAGAGCCTGCACCCGGTTCAGACCGTCGACCATGGCCGCTTCTTCGAGTTCCACGGGAACCTCCTCGAAGAATCCACGCATCATCCACACCACCAGCGGCAGGTTGAATGCCGTGTAGATCAGCACCAGGGACGCGCGTGTGTTCAGCAGATCCAGCCGGTTCATCACCAGGAACAGCGGCACGATGCTGATGATCGGCGGGAACATGCGGGTGGACAGAATCCAGAACGAGAGGCGCTCGTGGAGTTCGTGAGGCAGGCGGAAGCGGGCCAGACCGTAAGCTGCGGGCGCGCCCAGCAGCAGCGCCAGCAGCGTCGAACCTCCGGCCACCACGATGCTGTTCCAGACATAGGTCAGGAATGGCCGGGCAAAAAGGATCTCGCGAAAGTGTTCGAGCGTGGGCGTGAAGCTGATCCATACCGGCGGGACGGCGAACTGGTCCACAGGCTGCTTCAGGCTGATCGTGGCCAGCCAATAGACCGGTAACAACGCGGCGGCCACGGCGGCCATGAGAAGCAGAAAGGCAAAGAACGTCCGCAGATTACGCGGATCTGTGAAATCTGCGGAATCTGTGGACAGTTTTGTGCTCATCCTGCCCTCCGAAGCATTCGCATGAATCCTCTTGCGAGCAGGGTCGTGAACACCAGCACCACGAACGAAAGCACCGCCGCGTAGCCGAAGTCGTAGAAGCGGAACGCCGTGCGGTAGATGAAGAGGCTGGCCGTCTCGGTAGCGAACCCCGGTCCGCCTTGGGTCAGGATGAAGATGTGATCGAACACGCGCAGCAAGTCCATCACCCGCAGCAACAGCGCCACCAGGATGGCGGGGCGCAGCATGGGCAGGGTTACCAGGCGGAAGGTGTCCCACGTCGATGCGCCGTCGACCAACGCGGCTTCAAATGGCTCGGTGGGCAAGGCCTGCAAGCCCGCGAGCAGGAGCAGGAACATGAATGGCGTCCACTGCCACACATCCACCAGGATCACCGAGAGCATGGCGCTATTCTCACTGGCGATCCAGTTAAGCGACGACGTATTGAAGCCTGCGCTGCGCAACGTTCCATTGAGCACGCCGAAATCCGGGTTGTAGATCAGGCGCCAGATCACCGCCACCACCACCGGCGGCAGCAGCATGGGAATCAGCAGCAGCGGACGCAGCGGTCTGACCAGCGGGATGCCCGCACGCAGCCCCCAGTCCACCAGCAGGGCCAGGCTGAGTCCCAGGAAGAACTCCACGCCCAGGGCGGCCAGCAGATAGACCGCGGTCTGACCGAGCGAGACAAAGAACAGCCGGTCGTGCAGCAGACGCGTGAAGTTTGCCAGGGTGAAGCCCACCGGCCCGGCGGTGGTCGTGGTGAACGCTACCTGAAGAGAATAGATCAGCGGATAGATGCTGAAGGCCAGCAGGTAGAGCACCGCGGGAGCCAGCCACAGCAGATGCCGGTAGGGCCGGAGCATGGAAGCAGTCATCTTGTCAGAATTGACAGGAGAGGGGAAGGGCTGCCTAGAGAATCTCGACCAAGTGCTCCCGCCCGACCGCCACGCTCAACTGCGATGCGTCACCCGAACAGCTCTTCCCGCGCCGCCTGGCAGATGGCCACGACGGCGGGATGCTTGATACGCCGCTCCACGGAGATGGCATAGAAACGCTCGCGGACTTCCTCGGCGCGTCCCACGACGTGGAACCCTTCCTTACGCATTTGCGACTCCAGCACGGAGGGTGCCGCGAACAATCCGGCGCCGGCATCGCCGAAGGTGCTGAGCAGCGAGAAATCGTCGAATTCGCCGACCATGCGGGGGCGGATCTGGCGGGCTTCAAACCACTGGTCGAGGTTGCGGCGAACGGTGGTCATGTCCGTCGGCAGCAGGAACGGGGCGCCGTTAAGGGAGCCAGGAAATCCGCGGCGATAGGATCCGGCCAGGCGCGGTGTCGCGAAGAACGTGACTCCGCATTCGCCGAGCAGATGGTTGAAGGCGCGTACGCGGACTACCGGCCCGATTGGAGCGTCGGAGAGGATCACGTCCAACTCATGCGCAGCCAACTCGGCCAGCAGACGGTCGGGCGTGGATTCGCGGCAGATTACCTGGACCGGCTCGGCCAAATGCAGCGCCGGCTCGATCAGGCGGTAGGCCACCGCCTTAGGCAGCACGTCGGCCACCCCCACGACAAACTGGATGGGGCGGCCGGTGGGGCGGTCCTTCACGCTGTCGAGCAGTTCCTTGCCGAGCGAAAAAATCTCGTCGGCGTAGCCGAGCACCATGCGGCCGACTTCGGTCAGGACCAGCCCGCGGCCGGAACGGCTGAAGAGTTTTTCGCCCAGGACGTTTTCCAGGGCCCGGATCTGGCCGCTGATGGTGGGTTGGGCCAAGCCCAGTTTCACGCCGGCCCGGGCGATGCTGCCTTCCCGCGCCACGCTCCAGAAGTAGTAGAGGTGATGGTAATTCAGCCATTCCATGTTTCTCAGAATACCTCGCTTTTTACGAACTCTGCTGTCCAAACTTTCTATTAGTCGAAGTCTCTCGAGGGCTTCATACTGGATTCAGTCACGGCAGAAGACGGCAAGGAGGACCACGATGAGCCAGGACGTAAATGAGGTCTTTCGTACCGCATTACTGAACTTGAAGGGAGAACTGGGTGCCGCCCACGGCCGTCACAACCGGCCGACACGCCACAGCGGCGTGACCCGGGAGCGGATCGAGGCCGCCATCGAGCGTCTGAACCGGGGAACCTTCGGCTATTGCCGGCGCTGTTTCCTGACCATTCCCCAGGCCGAACTGCTGCGCCACCCGTATGAAGAACGCTGCCGCCTCTGCCAGACCCGGGCGGATGCCACCCGCGCGCCGGCACCGCGCTCCAGCCTGCAACCGGGAGGAAAGCGTGGCGTGGCCCGTTAGAACGGCCTGACCGATGCGGATCGCCTTCCAGGTGACGAGCGGCTTTCTACTGGTGGGAATCGGCCTGGTCGGAGTGGTGTTGCCGGTCATGCCCGGATGGATCTTTCTGATTCCGGGCTTGGCCTTGCTGGGCCGTCATTTCCCCTGGGCACGCCGGCTGCGCGAACGGCTTCGCCCGTCGTCTCCTCCGCCCGGCGGATCCGCGCAGCCTCCAGTAAGTCGCTGAGCGGCCACCTCCTGCTGAGCCGCGCGCGTCAGCAAGCGGTGTTTCCCCCTCCCTGACGGTCGCGGCTCCTTTTCTCTCCGGCTCGGTGCCCTCTGTGCCTCCGTGGCTAATCTCATCTTCAATTGTCGAAACGGCGCGCTAGCGCGTTCGCTCCAGAATGGCCTGGATCTCGCGGTTCGCCCGGTCCATCGCCTCCTCCGGCGTCATCTTGCCGCTGTTGGCCTTGCTCAAGTAGATCCCGAAGGTGTTCTCGATCTCGTTCCAGTAGGGCGTGCGGGGCCGAGGCCGTGAACTCTCCAGAGACTGTTGCTGGATAGGGTAGGCCCGGAATCGTGCGCTCAATTCCGGATCGGCGAAGAGTGAACGCCGCGTCGGCGGATTGCCACGGGCCGCGGCGATCCGCATCTGCTCGGGCGCGGTGGCCCACACAATGAAGTCCAGCGCGGTGTGGCTTTGGCGGGCTTTGCGCGGAATGGCCAGCAGCCAATTGCCGATTTCCGCGGCGCCCGGCCGGGTTGCCGACGGGAGCGTGGTGAAAGCGATCTTGCCTGCGACTTTGGACTTGCTGGGATCGTCCATTGGCGGAATCCAGGCCGGCCAGTTGATGCTCTGCGCCGCCGTCCCTTGCAGCAGGTGCGCGGACACTTCGTCAGCGTTGAAGCTGATGTAGGCCGGAGGGGAATACTTCCCCAACTCCAGCATGAAGCGCAACGCGGCGATGCTCTCAGGACTGGTCAGGCTGGCCTGGCCGTCCGCGGTGAACATCTCTCCGCCGAAGGCCCAGAACAGCGGCATGTAATCGGCGACGACGGCATTGCCTTGCGCCGCGCGCATCACGTATCCGAAGATCTTCTCGCCTTCCTGGATTCGGCGGGCCGCCTCCAGCACGTCTTGCCAGGTTTTAGGCGGCGCGAGACCATACTTCTCGAAGAGATCCTTACGGTAGAAGTAGAGCTGGCTGTTTCCGACGTACGGGAGGGCGTACAACTTTCCGGTCCGGTACGGCTCGCGGCAGACTGCGACGCAGGCCGCCAGGAAATCCGGGTCCAGTCCCGCCGGCAATAGGGGTTCCATCGCCGTAAGTTTCTCGTGCTGGGCCAGGCGGGGGAACCACGGATCGTCCATCATCACCACGTCGTAGGCGCCGGTCGCAAAGGTGGTGTCCAGCAGGATCTTTTCAAAGAGGCTGGAGTACGGCAGTTCGACGATCTCCATTTCCAAGCCGTGCCTCCGGCCGTATTCCTGGGCCGCGGATTTGAGGGCGTCGCCCTCCACGCCGGCGACCACTGCGATGGTCAGCGAGTTCTGAGAGGGTCGCGAGCAGGAAGAAAGACTGACCACAGAGGCACAGAGGACACAGAGGAAGAAGGAACGCACTAGAAATACAGTTTTAGCCCGAACTGGATAATGCGAGCGGGGGTGTTGGTGGCGCGGATGGTTCCGAGTCCTGCGCCGGTGCGGGTCCCCTCGTAGCTCAAGGCGGGTTGGCCGAAGTTGGCGCGGTTCAAGGCGTTGAACATTTCCAAGCGGAACTGCATACGCCGGTTCTCATCCAGTGCGTAGTTCTTGAAGAAGGTAAAATCAAAGTTGGCGGTGCCGGGCCCGCGGACCACGCCCACTCCGGAGTTCCCGATCGCCGAATTCGGCACCGCCAGCTTGCTGGTGTCGAACCAGTGGTCGATATTCTGCTGGAATCCGGACGGGACCAGCGGACCGGTCACGTCGGGACGCCGGGCACGCTCGCCGCCCATGTTGAGGTTGGTCAGCTCGGTGGAAGTCAGGACGACGGTCAGCGGCAGTCCGGTCTGGAACGAGGTGATCCCGTTAAGCTGCCACCCTCCGAGGAAGAATTGCCGCCATCCGCGAAAGCCGCCAAACCAGCGCTGATCGCGCCCAAACGGCAGTTGCCAGACGTAGTTGATCACCACCCGATGGGTGATGTCGAACTCCGAAGGTCCGTAATCGAGGCGGGCGTTGCGAGGATCCTGCACGACGCGGCTGGCTCCCACGTCCACGCCCGGGGCGGCCGCTTGGGAGGTGGACAGGTTGTCCACGCCATTGCCCAGGACTTTGCCCCACGTGTAGCCGGCCGAACCGGAGAATCCGAATGAGAATCGCTTCTCCAGGCGGAGTTGCAAGGAGTGGAAGTTGGTGTTGACCCGGTTCTCCAGGTACTGAATGTCGCCGAGCAGCGGATAGACGCGGCGGTTCTGCGGCTGCACCGTCGGTCCGGTCAGCGGCGCGGGAGTGGCGTAGTTCAGGTTGCGGAAACCGGGCAGCTTGGTGCCCTTGGTGGCCACATAGGCGGTCTCCAGCAGAAAGTCGGCCTGAAACTCTCGCTGCAGGCCGATACTCCACTGCTGCACGTACGGCGAACGCTGATCCACTTGCTGGGCGCGGCGCAGGGAAGTGGTAGCAATGATCGGGTCGTTGATGCGGGCCGGGTCCAAGATCCCGGTGGGATAGCCGTTGCGCAGGATGAAGGCCGGGGCGCTGGTCGCGGGAAAGGTCGGCTCCAGCAGCGCCGGAAGATTGAACTCCAACAGGCCATCGGTTCCCTGGCGGTTGGTATGGTTGTAGAAGATGCCGTAGCCGCCGCGGACCACGGTCTTGGGCCGGACCATCCAGGCAAATCCGAAGCGCGGTGCAAAGTCGTTGTTGTCGCCGCGGACCAGAGCCTGAGCTGAGCCGCCCGAGCCGGAAGGCAACACGAAGAGGCCCTTGACCGGATCGAAGTTGGCCATGCGGTTGTTCTCTTCGCGCGCTGGCGTGGCCTGTTCGTAGCGCAGGCCCAGGTTGAGGGTCAGCTTCGGATGCACCTTCCAATCGTCCTGCAGGTAGTAGAACTGCAAGCGCTGGCTTTGATGGAACACCACCGGATTGTTCATGCTGAAGGTGCGCGGCATCCCCAGAAGAATGTCGGCGATAGGATCACCGGTGAAGGCCCCGTCAAAACTGAAGTTGCCGATCAGTTGGCCGATGTCCAGGATGGGCGTGCGCACGTAAAGCCATTCGCCGCCGGCCTTGATCAGATGCTGGCCGATCAAGGCGTTTCCGGAAACACGGGCGTCGAAGCCCTCCGGGACCTTGAACTGCGGCGTGGAAGTGCTGCGTCCGAAATCGGAGTAGCCGGTGAGACGGATCTTGGGAAGGCCGCCGCAGTATTGCGGATCGACAGCCGGGGTGGAGATGCCCAGGAGTTGCGAGGGGCACGGACCTCCGGCATTGGGCGGGGCCACGCGATAACTGCCGCGGGTGTATCCGAAGCGGCCGTCGAGCACCGCCGCCGCATTGATATTCCATGTCACTCCGGTGGCCACAGACTGCGAGCGGTTCCGCGTAACGCCAAACGTGTCGCTGAAGGAGCCCTCGCCCAAGCCCGGCATCGGCGAAGGACGGTCAATGCGGGTGTCGACAAAGCTGTAGCGCCCGAAGGAGTTCAGACGTGGCGCGATCTGATGATCCACGCGCGCGTCGAACTGGTCAGTACGCGTCCGGTTTACCGTTGTCCGGAAGTAGTTGTTGGCAAGGCCGGGACCGGTGGGGTCAGGGAGCGTCGAGAGCAACCGGACACCCACCGGATCGTGCTTCGACACCGGAATGGTGTTGTTCGGAAATGGCGGGCGGCCCGAGACGGTCGGATCGGTCAGCGGGGCCACGCCCTGGAAGTTGCCGGCCTTCATCGCAGCCGTCGGGACGTTCAGGAAGCGGGGAACGCCTTCCCGGTCGCGCACACCTTCATAGTC
>CAYPHP010000020.1:0-6979 GCA_964410045.1 uncultured Acidobacteriota bacterium
GGGCGGGTGAAGCGATTCTCGAGCAGGCCAACATCAGCCTGTTCGCTCGCAAGCTGGATGCCAGCATTCCCGGCCTGGCCGCGGTACGGTCGTTGCGCGAGGAAGTCCGCGTGAACACGCCGGCAGGCAAGGAGAAGATCCTAGGCGTGACCATGTCGCCGCTGAACTCCAGTGACGGCAAGCCGCTCGGCAGCGTGTACTTCATGCAGGACCTCACCGAGATCAAGCGGCTGGAGCAGGAGTTGCAGATGCAGGACCGCATGGCCGCGCTGGGCCGGATGGGCGCGGCGATCGCCCACGAGATCCGCAACCCGTTGGCCTCCATCGCGGGATCGGCGCGGGTTTTCTCCTCGCTCAGCGAGTTGAACGAGGACCAGCGCCGGCTGGTGGACATCGTCCGCCGCGAGTCCGAGCGTCTGGATCGCATCCTGACCGACTTCCTCAACTATTCCCGGCAGCGGAAGTACCAGTTCCAGTCCGCCAACCTGGGCGCGCTGTTGGAAGAGACGCTCACCCTGATCTCCCACCGGCCGGATGCCGCAAACTGGAAGCTGGAAGGCAAGTTCCCGGACTCGCCGCTGACCGCGCATGCCGACGTGGACGCCATCAAGCAGGTCTTTTGGAACCTCTGCGACAATGCGCTCAAAGCCATGTCCGATGGCGGCACGCTTACCGTGGAAGCATTCGAAGCGGGACAGCGCGCCGTGATCCTCTTCCAGGACACTGGCTGCGGCATCCATCCCCGCCACGCCGACAAGGTTTTCGAACCGTTCCAGTCCGACTTCCGCGCTGGCGCGGGGCTGGGGCTGGCTATCGTCTATGAGATTGTCACGGCGCACCAGGGAACGGTGTCGGCCGAGCCGCGACCGGGCGGCGGCACCATCTTCCGCTTGACGTTGCCTCTTGACCGCCGCGAACCCGCCGGGCGCCTGCCGGAAGCGCGGACTGTTGTAAACTGACCCCGTGCATGTGCACCTTGCCGCCCCTTAGCCAATGGCCAACCTGTTAGTGGTCGACGACGAGAAATCCCTCTGCGAGATGCTGGACATCACTTTCCGCAAGGACGGACATCGCATTGAGACGGTGACCGCCTTGGACCAAGCCCGCAAGAAGCTCACCTCCAACATCTACGACGTGATCATCAGCGACATCCGGCTCCCCGAGGGCAGCGGCCTGGACGTGTTGCGCGTAGCCCGCGAAACCGACGAGGAAGCCAAGGTCATCCTGATGACCGCCGCCGCCAGCCTGGAATCGGCGATCGAAGCGGTGAAGACCGGCGCGTTCGACTACATCCTGAAGACCCCCAGCCTGGTGGACGAGTTGCGCCTGGCCGTCGGCCGCGCTGTGGAACTCAGGGAGATCCGTCAGGAAAACCGCAGCATGCGGCGCCAGCTCAAGCGCGGCCTGGAGAGCCTGCTGGGACAGTCGCCGGTGATGAAGGCTCTCAAGGAGTTGATCGCCACGGTGGCCTCCACCGGGTCGAACATTTTGATCACCGGGGAAAGCGGCACCGGAAAAGAACTGGTGGCCCGCGCCATGCACGCATGCAGCACTCGCCGGGAAGGTCCGTTTGTTCCGGTGAACTGCGGAGCGTTTCCGGAGACTCTCCTCGAAAGCGAGCTCTTCGGATACGTGAAGGGCGCGTTCACCGGAGCCACCAGCAATCGGCAAGGACTCCTGGAGGCCGCAGGCGGCGGCACGCTGTTTCTCGACGAGATCGGCGAGATGAGCCTGGCCATGCAGGTGAAGCTGCTGCGCAGCCTGCAGGAACGCACGGTTCGTCCGCTGGGTGGGGCAACCGAAGTGCCGGTGGACGTGCGCCTGATCACGGCCACCAACCGCAATCTCCAAAAAGCGGTGGAGGACAAATCGTTCCGCGAGGATCTCTACTATCGCATCAGCGTGATCCCGGTGGAGATCCCGCCGTTACGGGAACGCAATGAAGACATTTCCCTGCTGGCCACGCATTTCCTGAACGAGTTCTCGAAGAAGATGAGCAAGCACCTGACCGGCATCAGCAGGGATGCCTTGACCATGCTGGAGACCTACGCCTGGCCGGGCAACGTGCGGGAACTTGAGAACACCATCGAGCGCGCCGTGGCCCTGGAAAAGGGCGAAGAAATCACGCTACGGTCCCTGCCCGACAAGCTCTGCGGACCTTCCGCCACTCCGATGTCCGAGCGTCATGAACCGCTGGTGCCGTCCGAAGGCGTCAAGTTTGAAGAGCGCATCGGGGCAGTGGAGCGCAGCTACCTGCAAGCAGCCTTGCAGCAATCCGGAGGCGTGCGCACCCGCGCTGCCGAACTACTGGGGATGAGTTACCGGTCGTTTCGGCACTATGCCAAGAAATACGGCTTGTAGAGCCCCTACATCCAGTCTTTGAGTTTCAGGTAAATCAGAAGCGCCAACGTAGTGATCGCGGTCACGCCAATGGGAACCCACACGGCATGGGGGATCTGCTGGAAGGGCAGGGCCACGTTCATACCGTAGAAGCTGGTGATCGCAAGCAGCGGCAGGGCTACCGTGCTGTAGACGGTCAAGACCTTCACCGCTTCGTTGGTCCGGTTGGCGACCGCCGACAGATAAATATCCAGCGTCCCGGAGAGCAAGTCGCGGTAGGTTTCCGCGAAGTCCAACGCGCGGACCAGATGGTCATAGACGTCGCGGAGATAGGGGAACAACTCGTCGCGGGGTCCTCCATTTCCGCGCAGGATGTGGTTCACCAATTCGCGCATGGCCACCACCGTGCGGCGAAACTCGATCAGCGCGCGCTTGACGGCAAAAATCCGGTTTAGCAATTCCGGAGTGGGCCGCTCCAGAACTTCGCTCTCCAGGGAAGCAATCACGTCGCCGACCTGGTCCAGCACCGGCTGGTAGGCGTCGACGGCGTAGTCCAGCAGGATGTAGACAAGCCCGCGCGGATTGGCGAAGGAGGAGTCGGTAGCCAGCCGCCGCCGAGCCGCGTCCACGATTCCGGTGGGCCCTTCCTCTACGGTAATCAGGCGATCCGGGAGCTGGAACAAGTTGAAGTCGGCGAATTCCAGGTCCATCTTCTCGGGGTCAAACTGGATGGTCTTGATCACCAGGAAGGAGTACTCGCTGTGCTCGACGACCTTGGCGTTCTGCCGGCGATGGCGGCAATCCTCAATGTCCAGTTCGTGCAGGTGGTACTCCCGCGCCAGGTCGTCGAGCACCGTTGAAGCCGGGTCGGAGACGTGAATCCAGGGGAGGCTGGGAACTTTCCATAGATCTTCGGCCATCAGGGTTTCCTCGCATAAAGGTTCAATCGGACATAGTCCAGATGCCATTCCGGGGAGGCGTCCACGTAGGCCTCGACAAACTCCGGGTGGAGAGCTGCGGGCAGTGCGCCGAGGTACGGACGCAAGATCACCGTGCCGACAAAATCGCGGTACCGTTCCCGGGTGGGAAAGGGCGTGGGAGCTTGCGTCAACGAAGTCTCGACTTCCGTGAAGCCGGTCTCCTCGAGAAGGCCGGCGGTTTCCTGCGGGGTGGCGAACCGGAAGGGCCAGGAGCGTGGAAAGGACGCGAAGGGCGGGCGCGCGGCCACTTGGTCGGCCAGCCCGTAGGATCGAGCCAGGTTGGTGGCGCCGCCGCATTGCGCCACCAGCCGTCCGCCGGATTTCAGCGCCACAAACAGCGAGCGGAACAAGGTCCGGTGGTCGGCGATCCAGTGGAAGACGGCGTTGGAGAAGATCACGTCCAAGGCGCCGGCCAGGGGCAGCGCCGACAGGTCGGCTCGGAGCAGGCGAATGCGGGCGGTGGCCCGGTCCCGCGCCACCTTCAACATTTCTTCGGAAGTGTCCACCGCGATGACCTGACCCCTCGGGACGGCTTCAGCCAGCAACTCGGCCAGGCGGGCGGTTCCGCATCCGGCGTCCAGAACGGTTTCGCCGCCGCGGAGTCCCAATCCGGCCAGGACCCGGCGTCCCCACTCCTGCTGGACGGTGGACACCTGGTCGTAGGAGGCGGCATTCCATGCCGGAAGACTCATCGGCTACCGGGCCCTTCGCATGATGAGGCGAAAGAGGGCGGGCACGGGGGCCCGCCCCTACTCGCGACACCTTGACCGATTCGGTAGGGGCGGGGCTCTGCTCCCGCCCATCGCCCTTGTTTCCTCTTGGCGGGGCCGCGTGTTAGATTAGTGGATTCTGTCACGCGGGAACGATTCTACAGGAGCGGTCATGGCTGAGGCGAGTTTTAAGGCGGGGCTGCAAGACGTCATCGCCGGCGAGTCTTCCATCTGTTTCATCGACGGGACCAAGGGGATCCTCAGTTACCGGGGCTATAACATCCATACCCTGGCGCCCAACGCCAGTTTTGAAGAGGTCGCTCACCTCCTGTGGTTCGGCCGCTTGCCGAAGAAGCCGGAGTTGGAACAGCTCCAGCAGAAACTCGCGGAAGCCCGAAGCAGGCTGCCTGCCGAGGTGATCAGCTTTCTGCGCGGACTGCCCAAGGGAACGAATCCCATGGACATGTTGCGCACGGCGGTCTCGATGCTGGGGCAATCCGATCCCGACACCGCCGACATGTCGGAAGAAGCCAACGTCCGCAAGGCCATCCGGCTGACCGGACAGATGGCCGCGTTGGTGGCCTGCTTCGAACGTCTGCGAAAGGGCCAGGAGCCGCTGACCGCCGACCGCGACCTGAATCATGCCGGCGCGTTCCTGCAAATGCTCACCGGCAAGCGTCCTGGACCGACCGCGCAGAAGACCATGGACATCGCCCTGGTGCTGCACGCCGACCATGAGTTGAACGCGTCAACGTTCGCGGCGCGGGTGACCGCAGCCACCCTGGCCGACATGCACTCCGCAGTGGTTTCCGGCATCGGCGCGTTGAAAGGGCCGCTCCATGGCGGCGCCAACGAGGCAGTCATGAAACTCCTGCTGACCTTCCCGGACGCTCCTACGGCCCTCGCCCGAGTCCAACAGATGCTGGCCGAGAAGAAGAAGATCTCCGGATTCGGGCACCGGGTCTACACCACCGAGGATCCGCGGGCCACGCACTTGCGCAAGATGTCGGAGGCCTTGGGGCGGGAGATGAACGAGATGAAATGGTTCGAGATCTCCCGGGTGATCGAGGACTTCATCAAGAAGGAAAAGGGGCTGAACGCCAACGTCGACTACTATTCCGCCTCCGCCTATTTCGTCATGGGCATTCCGATGGACCTGTTCACCCCGATCTTCGCGGTGAGCCGGATCAGCGGCTGGACGGCGCACGTCCTGGAGCAATACCAGAACAACCGCTTGATCCGCCCGCGCGCCGAGTACACCGGTCCGGCGGACGGCCAGGCCTGGGTGCCGATCGGGCAACGATGAGCCGCGTCGCCCTGGCGTCGCTTCTGTTTTGCCTGGCGGCGATGAGCGCAGCCCTCTATTGGGGGATCCGCAGCGGCGGCTTTGGGGGAGAAACCGAGGTCAGCTTCTCCCGCTTCGTGCGTGATCTACAGGCCGATCAGATCGAGCAACTCCGGGTGAGCGGCCGCTTGGCCACCGGCCGCACCAAGGATGGCAAGATGTTCCGCACCACGCTGCCCTATCTCGATCCACAATTGGCGGACGACATGGCCGAGCACACCGAAGTGACCTTCGGCGATTCCTGGCCGGAAGGGTCCGGATCAGTTTGGTGGGCCGTGCCGCTGGCCCTGGCCGTGGGATACCTTGCGGGCCGGGCGGTAGGCGGGTCCAAAGGATAAATATGGACGAACGCGATTTTTTCAACGAAACCGAAGAGAGCAAGCCGGCTCCCTTGAACTGTCCTCACTGCCATCAGGTGGACACCTACGACCTGCGCTGGATCATCCGGCGCAAGAAGAACGCGCCACCGCCGCGGGCCAGCGAGGAAGACCGCAGGAAGTTCGCGGCGCTCAAGCCCTACATGGTCCGCAAGGACGACGTCGTGGTGTGCAAGAACCCGAGGTGCCGGAAGAAGATTGAGGTGTCCGGAGTGCAGTCGGTGGCCTTCCTCACCGCCGACGGCCAGATTCACGCGCCGGAACTTACCGAGGAAGATCGCGCGCCGGCGCCCAAGCCCGAGGCTCCCAAGTTCAGGCCGCGGATCATGCGCCAGCACTAACCCGGCGTCGGGAGCGTAGGACACACCTCAACCCTTCAAGCTCCTTGCTTCTAAGGATTGAAGGACGCGATCGAAGTAAAGCGGGCTGCCCGAACGCTTACAGTTTCATCACCTTGTCAGCCTGAGGTCCCTTCTGACCTTGAACGACCTCGAACTCCACGGTGTCGCCCTCTTGCAGGCTCTTATACCCCTCCGTTTGAATCGCAGAATAGTGGACGAAAACATCCGACCCACCATCCTGCCCAATGAACCCATACCCCTTCTGGTTGTTGAACCACTTCACTTTCCCAGTTACTCGTGACACGGGTCCCTCCTACATGCGGCGACATTATAGCCAGAAGGCGGAGAGGCGGCTAAAGAAAATAAGGGGGTAGAACCCCTGCCCCTACCTCAGGAGCAGCCCCCGCTGCTGGAGCAGGAAATAGCAAAGGGCGGATTTGGCGTCCCGGATCAGCCCCCGGCGGATCATGCGTCCCACTTGCGCCGGGGGAAACCACTGCTTCGAGATCCGTTCGTCCTTGTCGGCCTGGGCCAAGGCGGGGTAGAGGTCGCGTGCCAGATATAGCCACATGACCTCGTCCACAAAGCCGGGGCTGGGGTGGAAGGCGCCCAGAGGAATCCAGCTACGCGCGCCGAGGGAGACTTCCTCGGCCAGTTCGCGTCGTGCGGATTGGAGCGGTGTTTCGCCGGGGTCGATTCGCCCGGCCACTACTTCCCACATCTTGCCGCGTGCCGCAAAGCGGTACTGCCGGATCAACAGGATGCGCCGCCGACGGTCCTGCACGATCACCACCGCCGAACCCGGATGGCGGACGATCTCGCGAGTGGCGCGCACTCCTCCGGGTTCCACGGACAAATCCCGGCTTACGGAAAAGACCTTGCCTTT
>CAYPHP010000020.1:6989-15630 GCA_964410045.1 uncultured Acidobacteriota bacterium
TCGGCTTCTTCATACCGTCAACACTATAGCGGTTTCTGTTGCGGTACTATCGCATGACGATGAAGCCAGTAGTGCAGATCTCGCTGGACCTGACCAATTTGGAGGAAGCCCTGGCCACGGCGCATACTGCGGTCCGTGCCGGAGTGGACTGGCTCGAAGCGGGCACGCCGCTGCTGCTGGCCGAGGGCCTGCACGCGGTGAAAGCTTTGCGCCGCGAGTTTCCCGCGCATCCCATCGTGGCCGATCTGAAGACGATGGACGGCGGATGGCTGGAAGCGGAAATGATGGCTCGCGCCGGAGCCACGCACGTCGTGGTCATGGGCCGCGCCCACCCCGCGACATTGCGGCAGGTGGTCAAGGCCGGACACGATCATGGCATCAAGGTGATGGGCGACAACCTGGGTGCCGACGACAAAGCCGCCTGCGCCCGGGAAATGGAAGTCTTAGGCGTCGATTACATCGTCCACCACACCGGCTACGATGAGCGGCGCGATCCGGCGGTGATCGCGGCACTGGGCCGCGTTCCGTCGCCACTCGACGAACTGGCGGCGGTCGTGCAGGCTGTTAAGATTCCCGTGCAGGCCGTGGGCGGCCTTTCCATCGAGCAAGCGATTTCCATGCCGCGTCACGGAGCGCCGCTTGTGGTGATCGGCGCGCCCCTGGCCATCGACGCCGATTCCTTCCGAACCGCCGCGGGCGACCTGGAGAGCATCCTGCGGGAAATTGTCACCCGCATTCGAACGGAGAATCCCTCATGAGCAAGACCATGCCCGCGGTGGTGCATCACACGCTGGCGGCCGGCGGAGTCGAGTTGCGCGAACATCCGGTACCGGAGATCGGCGCCACGGACGTGTTGCTGTCCGTCGGCGGCGTGAGCGTCTGCGGCAGCGACGTACACCAGTACCACAACAGCCAGAGCTGGCGGGTGAATGTGCCGGTGGTGCTTGGCCACGAATTCTGCGGCACGGTGGCTCGCGCCGGCAACGCCGTGGAAGGATTCCGCGAAGGTGATCGCGTGGTAAGCGAGACCGCCGCGGTGATCTGCGGGACGTGCGCCTACTGCCGTACCGGGCGCTACAACTTGTGTCCGCAGCGTCAAGGCTTCGGCTACGGGGTGGACGGCGCGATGGCCGCTTTCGTGCGCGTTCCGTCGCGCTGCCTGCATCGCTTGCCGGATTCCGTTTCCTTCGAGCACGCTGCGCTGACCGAACCGTGCTGCGTGGCGTACAACGCGGTGATGGTGCAATCCCACGTCCGCGCAGGCGACACCGTCGTGGTGATCGGACCCGGTCCCATCGGGCTGCTGTGTTTGGAAATGGCGCGGTTGTGCAGCCCGGCGCGCCTGCTGATGGCCGGAGTCGCAGGCGACGAGCCGCGGCTGGCCGTGGCTCGCGAGATGGGCGCCGACGCCACAGCTGTGGACAAGGCGGCGGACTGGGTCCGCAGCGCCGGCGACGGCCTCGGCGCCGACTTAGTCGTTGACGCCGCGGGCGCTTCGGAGTCGCTGCGCTTAGCTCTGTCGCTGGTCCGGCCCGGCGGCGCGATCACCAAGGTCGGCTGGGGACCCCAGCCTCTCGGCTTTTCTCTCGACCCGCTGGTTCAGAAAGCGGCGACCCTGCGCGGCTCCTTCAGCCACACGTACTCGACGTGGGAAGCGGTGCTGGGATTGATGCAAGCGAAACTCATCCGGCTGGAGAAAGTTATCGGCGCGGTCCTGCCGCTGGCACGTTGGAAAGAGGGATTTGACAGCATGTACCGGCGGGAAGTCATCAAAGCAGTCCTCAAGATAGAATAGCCACGGAGGACACGTTCCGTGCCTTCCGTGTCCTCCGTGGCTATGACCCAATTCCATCTCGCCGCCTTCCCCAAATGCTTCATGGACGCGCTCTGCGTCACGCACTCGATGTCGCTCTTCGACTGGATCGAGCAGGCTGCCACCATCGAGGGACTGGAGGGCCTGGAGCTGTATGACGGGTTCTTCGAGAGCTTCGAGCAACCGTACCTGGAACGGGTGAAGGAAGCGCTCGATCGCCACCACCTGGCGATGCCCATGCTCTGTTACTCGCCGGACTTCACCCATCCCGATCCAGCACGGCGGGCGCAGGAATTGTGGAAGCAGAAACGCATGATCGACCTGGTGGCCTGGTTCGGCGGACGCACCTGCCGCGTACTCTCCGGACAACGGCGGCCCGAGGTTAGCCGCGAGTTGGGAGTAACGTGGGTGGTGGCTTGCCTTCGATCCCTGCTGGATTACGCCCAGGAAAAAGGGGTGATCCTGGCGATGGAGAACCACTACAAAGACAACTACTGGGAGTATCCGGAATTCGCACAGAAGAAGGACGTGTTCCTGGAGATCCTGGAGCGCGTGGACTCACCATGGCTGGGGGTGAACTACGATCCGTCAAATGCGGTCCTGGCCGGCGACGATCCCATCGAACTTCTGCAAGCCGTCAAGCATCGCGTGGTGAGCATGCACGCCAGCGATCGCTACCTGAAGAGCGGAACCCTTGACGACCTGCGCCAGGCCGACGGCACGCTGGGCTACTCTCCGAACCTGGTGCACGGCGTCATCGGCCGCGGTCTGATCCCCTACGACCGCGTATTCGCGATTCTGCGCGAAGTCAATTTTCAGGGATGGATCTCGATCGAAGACGGAGTTAACGGCCTGGACGAGATTGCTCAGTCGGCCCGCTTTTTGCGGGCTTTTTTTTAGCCGGCTCGGGTTTCGGATCAATCGGCACCGTGCCCTCCGCGGGAACGTAGAAGTACCCGGGACGAGCGCGCACTTTGAGTCCGGCGCGCGTCAAGCGCACGGTGATGTTGTGGAACTCCGCCTGGCCCAGATTGTTGGGCTGGTAGGAAATCATGTACTGGCTGTGCAGTTCCGCGCCGATCTTGTGGACCGCTTGTTCGAACTCCCGCTCGTTACTGACACTGATCTGGTCAGCGCCCGTGCCTTCGGTGTACGCCTTCATCGGCTTGCTGAAGATGGATTTGACGCCGCGAACCGCCTCGACGATCAGGGGCATGAGGCTGCCGCCCGAGGCGCCTTGCGGGGCCGGCGGAATGCCCGGCCTGGTGCCTCGCGCGCCCGGAGGCAGCGGGTCCACACGGCTGCCTGGGGCTGGCTGCTTCACGATGATCTTCATGGTGCTCATGTCCACGCAGTACACCGAAATCGCCGAGAGTTGCGCTTCCCGCAGGGCCTGACCCAAGTCGTTCTCGCTGCCTCGGTCCGCGCCTTCCCCGATCAGGAAAATCACTTTGCGGCGATCCTCCGGCCGCATCTTGAGCCGGCCGATGGCCCGAAAAACCGCGTCGGTCATCCGCGCCTCCGACCCTCCCGCCTTCAGGTTCTTGATCCCCTTTTCGATCAAATCGCCGTTGGTGGTGAACTCCTGGGCGATCTCCACGCGCTGGTCGTAGGTGATGATCGAAGCTTCGCCGCTCTCGCCCAGAATCAGTTGGGTGAACAGGATTCCCGACTTGCGCACGTCCGGCAGCACCGGCTCGATGCGGGTACTGGTCTCGACCACGATGGCCAGCGAGAGGGGCATCGAACTCAGTTCGAAGGTCTCCATCTTCTGCGGCGTTCCGTTGTCAAACACCGCGAAGTCGCTCTTCACCAGGTCGGTGACAAAGTCGCCGCGATTGTCGGTGACCGTCACGGGCACAACCACAACTTTGACGGTGGTGCGAATGACCGGAATCTGCTGACCGGCGGCCAGGAGACAGAACACACAGAAGAGGGCAAGGAAGCGTCGCACAGTTTGTAGGACGAAGAGACGTACCGTCTCGTTTCCATTGTAGTATGATGCGCGGCAAAAGGGGGTACGAAGATGTTTCGGGCTTTGCTTTGTGTCCTTTGTGCCTTTGTGGTGATGTTGCCCGCTGCCAGGAAGCAACTGGTAGCGCCGAATTCGCCGGAAGACGTGGCCCTCGGCGACGCCGCTCGCGAGAGCGATCCGGCCAAACGAGTGGCGAACCTGGACGCCTTCGTCCAGAAGTTTCCGGCCGTAGCGGTCGCCGCCCAGATCCACTACCTCAAGGCCTACGTGGAGTTGAAATCGTGGGACAAGGCACTCGACGCGGGGCAGAAAGCTTACCAGGCGGATAGCGGAGATCCCGAAGTCTGCACCAGCTTGATGGCCGCTGCTTTAGGCAAGGGTGACGCCGCTGGCGCCGCGGAATGGGGCGCCAAGGCCGGCGAGCAGCTTGGGAAAGACTTGGCCGCCAAGCCGTCGGGCATGGACGACGAAGAGTGGAAGCGTCAACAGGGCAAGCTGACCGCCGAGCGCGACTACCTCGAGTATCAGGTCTTCACCGCGGCCCAAGGCGAGAAAGATCCTGCCCGGCGCGGAGCCGCCTTCGAGCGAGTGGGCGCGGCTTTCTCCGGTCCGTACGCCAAGGCGGCGCTGGCCCAGGCCGCCACCTCCTATCAGCAGGCCGGCAACGCCGCCAAGATGACAGCGGCAGCGGAAACAGCGCTCAAAGCCGATCCGGAAAACGAAGCGATGCATCTGCTCCTCGGGGAAACCGATCTGGATCAGAAACGGCTGGACAGCGCCACCGGCCACGCCCAGGACGTCCTCAAGATTTTCGAGACTAAGGCCAAGCCCCAAAACGTGGCGGACGCCGACTGGACCAACTACCAGAACACGTATCGGGGAGCGGCTCAGTCCATCATCGGCCGCGCCTTGATGCAGCAAGAAAAGACGGAAGCCGCGATTCCTCAGTTGAAGTCAGCCTCGGAGTCCCTGGCTGCCAATCCGCAGGCTGTGGCTCCGGTGCTCTACAACCTGGCCTACGGTTACGCCAAACTCAAGCGAACGGCGGACGCCCGGGCCACGCTCCAGAAGTGCCTGGCGATCTCGGGTCCGTACCAGAAGCTGTGCCAGGATCTGTCGGTGAAGATGCGCGTTCCGGCGCGTTAATCCGCGCCACATCCTCCTCCCGGGAGTACAATGCAAACGAGAGGGAGGACCGCTATGCGCATTCGTCTTCTTTTCCTTATTTTCGTCCTCTCAGCCGTCACGCTCGACCTCCTCGCCGGTAAGAAACAACTGGTGGCGCCCAACTCCGCGGAAGAACTTGCACTGCTGGAAGCGGTGCGTTCCGGAGAGCCGGCCGAGCGTGTGGCGCGATTGGACGCATTTGTTCGGCAGTTCCCGCAATCGGCGGCCGCTGCCGAAGCTCACTATCTGAAGAACTACATCGAGTTGAAGCAGTGGGATCAGGCCCTGGCGCACGGACAACGGGCATTCGCGGCTGACGACGGTGATGCCGACGTGGCCGCCGACATGATGCAGGCCTTCCAAGCCAAGGACGACTTTGGCGGCGCCGTCCAATGGGGCTGCACGGCGGGCACGCTATTGGGCCAGGAGATTGCCGCGGCCGGCGAGACCAGCCGCCAGGAGGTCCTGCGCGCCCAGCGGGACCGCATCGAGTATGAGACCTACACCACTGCCTTGAAGGAAACCAACGCTGCCCGCCGCACTCGCGCCCTGGAACAAGTGATGACGGCGTTTCCCGGCGGCCGCTATGCCCGGGCCATCCCCGGCGCTCTGGCCACCGCATATCTGCAATCCGGCAATCCGGCCCGCGCCGTCTCGCTGGCGCAGAAAGCCGTGGACGTGGAGCCCGACAATGAAGCGATGCACTTGTTGCTGGCCGAGACGTTCTTCTCGCAGAACCGTCTGGACGCCGCGCTGACCCACGCCCGCTCCGCGGTCCGCATCCTGGCCTTCCACCCGAGACCGGAGAGCATGTCCGAGGGCGCTTGGGCCGCTTACGTCCGCAAGGCGCGGGGCGGCGCATACTCCATCGCCGGACGCGTGCTCATGCAGCAGGAGAAGACCGACGCCGCGATTCCGGAACTGGTGTCCGCATCGCAAGCCCTGGAGGACAACCCGCAGGCACTCGCGCCGGTGGTCTACAACCTGGCCTACGCCTATGCTAAGAAGGGCCAGTGGGCGTTCGCCAAAGTGATGGTGGATCGCGCCGTACAGATCCCGGGACCTTATCAGAGGCTCTCCCAGGATCTGCGCGATCGCATTCAGCGGGCCTCGGCCGCCCCGCGCCGTTGACGTCTGGCGTGCTACGATGCCGGTTTGAAATATCTGCCTTTCTCGCCGGCCTTCTCGCCGGATGACGCGCGGATCGTCATCGCTTACGGCGTTTTCCTGGCCAGCTACCTGGTCTTTGCCATCGGCAAATTTCCAGGACTGAAGATCGACCGGCCCGGCGCGGCCATCATCGGCGCGGTACTGATGTTTGCCTTCCGCATCGTGGAGCCCGGCGACGCTCTGCGCCACATCGATTTTCCCACCCTGGCTCTGCTGTTTTCGATGATGCTCATCGTCGGCAACCTGCGCTTGGTGGGTTTCTTCGAGTGGATCACCGAGGTGATGGTCCGCCGCCTCCATCCGCATCACCTGTTGCCCACGGTGATCTTCTCCAGCGGAATTCTCTCCTCTTTCTTCGTCAACGACATCATCTGCCTGGTGATGGTTCCCTTCGTGCTGACTGTCACGCGCCGCATGAACGTGCCGCCGCTGCCCTATCTGCTGGCGGTGGCCACTGCGTCGAATATCGGCAGCGTGGCAACGATCACCGGCAATCCGCAGAACATGCTGATCGGATCGTTCTCCGGAATTCGCTATCGCGACTTCCTGATGCACCTGGGTCCCGTGGCCGTAGCGGGCCTGTTCATAAACTGGGCCATCTTCTACTGGATTTTCCTGCGCAAGCGCGCTTCAGACGTCCCAGCCGAAGCCGACATTCCGCTCCCACCGCTGCAACCGACGAGTCTGGCCAAACCGGGCGTGGTTGTAACGCTGGTGGTCGTCGGGTTCTTCGCTGGAGTGCCGCCGGCGCTGATGGCGGCGATCGGCGCGGCGTTGCTGCTGATTACACGCACGCTCGAGCCTCGCAAGCTCTACGACGAGATTGACTGGGGGCTGCTGGTCTTCTTCGTCGGCTTGTTCGTGATCGTCGGCGGCGCCGACAACGCCGGGCTCACCCGGCGTCTGCTGGAAGTGGCCCGCCACTGGAACCTGCAACACAGCGGTCCGTTCACCCTGGTCACCGCGGCGCTGTCCAACCTGGTGAGCAATGTTCCTGCGGTGATGCTGCTGAAATCTCTGGTGCCGGGCTTCGCCAATCCGCACACCGCGTGGCTGATCCTGGCCATGGCCAGCACTCTCGCTGGCAACTTAACAATCACCGGCTCGGTGGCCAACATTATCGTCGTGGAGTCCGCTCGGCCCGATGTCCACATCGGTTTCTGGGATTACTTCAAGGCCGGCTTCCCGGTGACGGTGGTCACGCTGCTGACCGGGTGGTTGTGGCTGATGATAATGAGCTAGACCAATCCCGTTCCCCACAGGTCGTGCAGATGCACCACGCCTTCGAGGCGACCGTCGGCGGCGGCGACAAGCAGCGAGGTGATGCGCCGCGTCTCCATCAGACGCAGTGCCGTTGCGGCCAGTTCGGTGCGCCCGACGGTCACCGGATTTCGCGTCATACACTCGGCGGCGGTTAGTTCCAGAACATCCTTGCGGCGCTGCAACAAGCGGCGCAGATCGCCATCGGAGAGAATGCCCAGGATCTTCCCTGCCTCGTCCACGACGCTGGTCATGCCCAGGCCCTTGCGGCTCATCTCGTAAATCACTTCGGGCATCGGTGTCGCAGGCTGGACGGCGGGCACATCGTCGCCGGTGTGCATCAGTTGTTCGACGCGGCGCAAGCGGTTCCCGAGCGATCCGGCGGGATGCAGGTCCGCGAAATCTTCATGACGGAATCCGCGGCGCTCCAGTAGCGCCAGAGCCAGGGCATCGCCCAGCGCCTGCATCGCGGTGGTGGACGCCGTGGGCGCCAGGCCCAACGGACAAGCTTCGCGGGTGATGCTGGTATCGAGGTTCACGTCACTGGCCTTGGCCAACGTCGAGCCGGGCACACCGGTCATGGCTACCAGCGCGACGCCTAGTCTTTTGATGGGCTCGATCAGGCGCACGACTTCTTCGGTCTCCCCTCCATACGACAGCGCCAGCACCACATCTCCCGTGACCAGCATTCCTAGGTCGCCGTGCAGCGCTTCGGCAGGATGCAAGAACAGCGACGGCGTGCCGGTGGACGAAAGCGTTGCGGCGATCTTGCGCGCCACGATCCCCGACTTGCCGATGCCCGTCACTGCCACGCGTCCACGGCATGCGAACAGGATCTCCACCGCACGGTCGAAGCGCTCGTCGAGCCGCCCGATCAGTTCGCGGATCGCGGAGGCTTCCGTCTCCAGAACCTCGCGCGCCAGTTTCAGGCTGGAGGTTGGCTTCATTTGCGGGGCATCACTTGCCGTACAGCGCGATCGATGGCCTGCACTTGCTCCAGCAACGCCTCGAGCTTGTTCAACGGCCACTGCGTAGCGGCATCCGAGAGCGCAGCATCCGGATTGTCGTGGACTTCGATGAACAACCCGTCGATACCCGCGCCGGCTGCGGCGCGCGCCAGCGTCCCTCCAAACTCGCGGCGGCCTCCGCTGGCCGAGCCTTGGCCTCCTGGAAGCTGCAGGCTGTGAGTCACGTCAAAGACCACCGGCACACCGAATCCGCGCATCACTTGCAGCGAGCGCATGTCCACCACCAGG
>CAYPHP010000021.1:0-11305 GCA_964410045.1 uncultured Acidobacteriota bacterium
TCATCGCGCAGGAACAGCGAGAGAGGCGCCACACGCGTCGGCCGTACGCGACGGTTGGTTGGTAAGGCCGGGCCTTCCTCGAATGCCGGATGCGGTGACAATCGTCCCCACATCACTTCTCCGGAGAGGCACAAGCGATCGAGATACTCAGGGCTGTAGCGCGTTATACGGCGGGGCAGCACTTCAGTCTCCCAGGCCACCGCAGAAATCTCGTAGCCTTGAAGCTGCTTGATCACTTGCAGCGTTCCGTCGACGCCGTGCAAACGGCTTCCCGGCCCCACCCGCTGCCAGCGGCACAGGAAGCGCAGGAAGTCGGCAGTCGCTACCGGCTCGATCTCGCGCCGCAAGCGACCCAGCGTCAGACGGTGAATGCGCGCGAGGATGCGCCGGTTGCACCACTCCTTCTCCTCACCCGTGCGACCCGGCGTGAAGTGGCCTTGCAGCAATTGACCTTCGCCTTCCAGACGTGCCAGGCCTGCGTTAATCAGCCAAAGGGGTAAGGCCAGCCGATCCGAAAGCTGCGAGGCAGTCAGCGGTCCGCATGATTCCATCCAGCCGCGCAGGACCGCCGCGGCCGCGCCTTCCTGGCTGTCGGGAAGTTCGGTACGCGAAGTCACCGCGGCGATCACCGGCTGAAGGGTCGCCTCCGGATGCACAATCCGCGCCAGATCCAATCGCTCCGCCGCCACCCAGAACTCTCTTTCACCTGCTCGCAGCGTCGTGGCACGGCGGGTCACTGCCAGCTTGTCGAAATGACCCTGCCATTCCGCGACCGGCGGCAGAAGCGCGAGTGTCAGCAGGGCGTCGTGCAATTCGTCCGCGTCGCGGACCACCGGCCAGGATTCCTCGGCCACCTGTGCGATCGCCGCAGCGTCGAGCAGGCCAGTACCGTCGGCGTCGCTGCGCACAGTCCTGCGCAATTGCACGGCGCGGGCGCGCCGCTCCTCCAGCGGAGCGTCGTCCAGGAAAGCGTAGGGGTTGGCATTCAGGATCTCGTGCGAAAACGGCGAGGCTTCCGAGGTGTCGATGGACACCGTCCGCACTCCCCCATCCTCGATCCCCCGCAGAATCCCCTTCAGTCCTTCCAAATCCATCGCTTCGTGCAAACAGTCGGAGATGGTCTCGTTCACCAGGGGATGGTCAGGAATGCGGATCTCGCCGGTCAGGTTTTCGGCGCATGCTGCTTGATCCGGGAAGACCGCGATCACCAGGTCTTCCGCACGCATCCGCTGGATGGGCGGCGGTACTTTGCGTCCGCCGGCGAAACGCAGGATGGCCAGGGAGCGCGATGCGTTCCAGCGCCAGCGCGCGGTGAACATAGGCGAGTCGAGCAAAGCCTGGGTGAGCACGTGCTCGACGGTCCCGGGCTTGAGAAATCCGAAAACGATGTCCAGCGGGAAGGCGTGCTGCTCGCTCAAGGAAATCACCAGACCGTTGTCGGTGGCGGCGGCCTGCAACTCGATGTTGAACGAGCGGCAAAAGCGCTTGCGCAAAGCGAGTCCCCAAGCGCGGTTGATGCGCGAACCGAACGGCGCATGCAGCACCAGTTGCATGCCCCCGGCCTCATCGAAGAACCGCTCGGCCACCACGGTGGTTTGCGTGGGCAGATGACCCAAGGCCTGGCAACCCGAGCGTACGTAGTCTACGGCCTGCTCCGCGCCCAGGCGATCCAAACCGCAGTCTGTGGTCAGAAAGTCCGCGGCGGCCTCCCCGCGCGTCAGGATTTCCTGGCGCAGCGTCGCAACGGCGGCGGAAAGCTCCAGCGTGCGTCCCGGAGCCTCGCCGCGCCAAAACGGAATCGTCGGCGCCGCGCCGTGCGCGTCTTCCACCCGCAACCGGCCTGCTTCAATTCGGCGGATCCGCCAGGACGTCGTGCCCAGCAGGAAGACATCTCCACTGGAGCTTTCCACCGCGAAGTCTTCGTCCACCGTACCCACGGTGACGCCTTCCGGTTCCGCGATCACCTGATAGTTGGCGTTATCGGGAATCGCGCCGCCGGAAGTGATCGCTGCCAGCCGCGCGCCGCGCCGGCCGCGCACCCGATGGTTCACTGCGTCGCGATGGAGGAATGCCCCGCTGCGTCCCCGCGAAGTGGCGATTCCGTCGGACAGCATATCGACGACTGCGTCGAAATCCTTGCGAGGCAGATCCGCATAGGAATAGGTGGCGTGGACCATCCCGTAAAGGTCATCCTCATTCCACTCTTCGCACGCCGCGGCAGCCACAACCTGCTGCGCCAGGATGTCCAGCGGGGCTCGCGGCATTTCCCGCCGATCGAGTTCGCCCGCGCGAATCGCACGAACCAGCGCGGCATTCTCCAGCAAATCGTCGCGAGTGGTGGCGAAGAGCCGCCCCTTGGGCATCGCACCCACCCAGTGTCCGGAGCGCCCGATCCGTTGCAAGCCCACCGCAATGGACCGCGGTGAGCCGATCTGGCAAACCAGGTCCACGGTTCCGATATCAATTCCCAGTTCCAGAGACGCCGTAGCCACCACGGCGCGCAACTCGCCGCGTTTGAGACGCTGCTCGGCGTCGAGACGCAGCTTGCGCGACAAACTGCCGTGGTGAGGAAGCACCGCGTGCTCGCCCAGTCGCAAACCGAGATGATGCGCGACACGCTCCGAGAGCCGGCGCGTATTGACGAAGATCAACGTCGTTCGGTTTTGCTGGATCAGCTCGGCCAGACGGTCGTAGATTTCGCCCCACATCTCCAGGCTGGCAACCGGACCGAGTTCGTCGCGAGGCACTTCCACCGCCAGTTCCATCTCCCGGCGATGTCCGACGTTGACGATTTCCGCGCGGTCGGAAAGGAATCTCGCCACCGATTCGATCGGCCTGACTGTGGCGGATAATCCGATGCGTTGCGGGCGCGGCTGACCCTGGCCGGCCACCAATGAATCGAGACGCGCCACCGACAGCGCCAGATGCGCGCCACGCTTGTCGCTAGCGACGGCGTGGATCTCGTCCACAATCACGGTGCTCGCCGTCCGCAGTATTCGCCGTCCACCCTCTGCAGTCAGCAGAATGTACAGGGACTCCGGTGTAGTCACCAGTACGTGTGGCGGCTCCTTGGTCATGCGTTGGCGCTCCCACATGGGCGTGTCGCCGGTGCGTACCGAAGTGCGGATTTCGCCCAGGTCCAGACCTTGCGCCATGGCAAGCTCGCGAATCTCCGCCAGCGGACCCTCCAGGTTCTTTTGAATGTCGTTGCTGAGCGCTTTGAGCGGCGAGACGTAAACCACTTCCGTGCGATTGGGCAGCGGACCTGAGCGTGCCTGGCGTACCAGTCGATCCAGGCACCACAAGAACGCCGCCAGCGTTTTCCCCGATCCAGTCGGCGCACAGATCAGCACGTCCTGACCGGCCTGGATCTTCGGCCATCCGAGAATCTGGGGCTCCGTCGCGCCTGCGAAGCGCCGCCCGAACCACTCCGCGATGAGGGGATCGAAGCCGCCCAGTGCCTTCATGATAGAATCAAAATATCACGGAGAGGTGCGAGAGCGGTTTAATCGGGCGGTCTCGAAAACCGTTGACCCCTTGTGGGTCCGTGGGTTCGAATCCCACCCTCTCCGCCAGACTGAGTTGCCCCCGACACGGACTCGCCGTATCTTCTGTGGTGTGCGTAGCGCGATTCTAACGCTGGTCACTTTCATCGCACTGTCTTGCGTCGGGGAGTCTCAGGCCCCGGCGGATCAAGCGGAGCCGCGCACCGACGAAAACTCCCGAATCGCGCACGCACAACTCGTGGAGAAAGCCCGAAAGGGCGGGATCGACGTCTACTTCGAGGGCGACTCCATCACGCGACGCTGGGGAACCAGTGACGCGCAGTACAAACATTTCCTGGCTAACTGGAATGAGAACTTCTTCGGCTGGAATGCGGCGAACTTTGGCTGGGGCGCAGACCGAATCCAGAACATTCTCTGGCGCCTTCAGAATGGTGAACTCGACGGCGTCAACCCCAAGGTCATCGTCCTGATGGCCGGGACCAATAACCTTGGCAGCGCTCCACCGCCGGCAGGGAACGAGGCCATCGTTGGTGAGGTCACACGCGGGATCAAAGCAGTCCTGGAGCTGATGCAACAGAAGGCCCCGGCGGCCACCATCATCGTGATGGGCATTACGCTGCGCAATGACCGCGGGACGGAGATCGTCGCGTCGATTAACAGGGTCAACGAGAATATCGCCCGGCTCGCCGATGGACGAAAGGTCCGGTACCTCAGTATCAACGACAAACTGGCGGACAACGAGGGCCGGCTCCTCGAAGGCATGACCGTGGACGGCCTTCACCTTTCGGTGAAGGGCTATCAAGTCTGGGCCGACGCCCTGAAGCCCATCTTCACGGAGCTGCTTGGACCGCCCGCCAAGACCGACCACGCCCCATCTCCCACCGGCGATCCGAGTGCGAGAAAGTGACCAGTCCGTGACGCCGTTTACGCAGGGCAACTCTCGAGTCGAACAATTATGGTTCATCGAAGTTGAGGGCCAAGCAGGGAGCTGAAAAAGGCCGCAGGCAGGAATGTCAGTAGGGCAGACATTCTTGTCTGGCTCCGGCGCAACTTGTTTAGTGGCGATGTGCGATGAGTACGGAGCGAAGCCTCCCCGCTGGGCGAGGCAGTTGTAGGTGCGCACCAGGATCTCGGCCCTGCCGTTTTATTAGACACACTCCTTGACCAATTAACAACGTAAGCAGCGTTTCCCTTCATGGGTTTATAAGTTGACGGCCCGAACCGATCGGTGGTAACACTGACCATCAAATAGGGGAGGGTGTGAAATGAAGCTTACAAAGGCACTGGTCATTTCTCTTGTCGTGTTTGCAGCGACGCTCACAGCGCAAATTACCTCCGGGCGTCTTTCGGGAACCGTTCTGGATCAGCAGGGATCTGCGGTGCCGAACGCCCGCGTGACTGCCGCGAACACGTCTACCGGCTTCACGTTTGAGACCACGTCGAATGAGAAAGGCGAGTGGGTGGTCGCCTCATTGCCGGCCGCGACCTACCGCGTGAGTTTCAACGCCCCAGGATTCAAGACCCTGGTGCAGGAGTCGGTGAAGATTGAGGTGGGTGTGCCCTCGACGCTAAACGTGACCCTGGAGATCGGTGCGGTCACCGAAACGGTGGAAGTATCCGGCGGCGCCGAAGTCCTGCAGACGTCGACCTCCACCATTAGCTCGACCATCGTCGGCCGGCAGATCAATGAGCTGCCCTATACGACGCGCAACGCCCTGGAACTGGTTTTATTTATGCCCGGAACTCAGACACCAGGCACGCCGCGGACCTCGTCCATAAATGGCTTGCCTAAGGGCAGCATGAATATGACGCTCGACGGCGTTAGCATCCAAGACAACTTGCTGCGAAGCGATGACGGGTTTTTCGCCACGATCCAGCCGAAGTCCGACGCGGTCGAAGAGGTCACGATCTCCACGGCGGGACTGGGAGCCGAGAGTGCGGGGGAAGGCGCGGCACAGGTGAAGTTTGTCACCCGTTCCGGAAGCAACCAGTTCCACGGCGGAGTCTTCTGGCAAGTCCGCAACGACTATTTCAACGCCAACTACTATTTCAACAATCGGGACGGCCTCCCGCGCGACATCATGAAGATGAACCAATTCGGGGGACGCCTGGGTGGGCCGATTTGGCGAAACCGCGTATTTTTCTTCTTCAACCTGGAGGAGTTCCGGCTTCCGCAGTCCTATCGGGTGACCGCTACGCTGCTGAACGACACCGCGCGGCAGGGAATCTTCACTTGGCAAGACTCGGCCACGGGTCAGCCGCGAACCGTGAATCTTTATGCGCTCGCGGCGAGCCGCAACCCCACGCTTCCGGCCAACGTCCGGCAGTACCCCACAACACCCGATCCGCTCCTGCAGACGACACTCGACGAGATGGCCCGTTTGTCCGCCGGAAGCGGGACGCTGCGCAGCCGCGTGGCGACCAACAGCGACTACAACCGCAACGACTTCGCTTTCCAAACGCCGGGCAGCAACATTCGCCGTTTCCCGACCACGCGCCTGGACGCCAGGCTCACCGATAAACACAGTTTGGAGTTCGTCTGGAACTGGCAGAGTTACTTTGCCAATCCGGACGGTGTCAACGCCATCTATCCCTTGTTGCCGGGGACCGGGACGGTCCTGGGCTCCGACCCTGTGGGCGGCACGCGGCGCATGTCCTACAGCGGAGTGATCGCGCTGCGTTCCACGCTTACCCCCAGGCTGACCAGCGAAATCCGCGCAGGTGTAGGCCCGGCGGGCAATTCGATTTTCCGCGAAGAGATCGTTCCCGCTTTATTCAATCGCTGGCGCGGGTACGGGTTGACCTTCAACAACTTTGCTCAGAATCCCCATCGAACCAACAGCCAATCGCGGCGGAACACGCCGGTCCGCAATGTGGCCGTGAACGAGAGCTGGGCGCGCACCAGCCACTTGATCAATTTCGGCGGCAGCTTCACCCAAGTGAATAGTTGGCAGTCCAGCGCGGGATCGGCGCTCTTCCCAACGATCAGCTTCTCCATCGCCGGGAACGACCCGGTGAATACCGGCGCCACCTCTCTCTTTACGACAACCAACTTCCCCAACAGTACGGCCGCAAACCGAAGTGACGCGGCGGCAATTTTTGCCATACTCACCGGACGAGTCAACACCATCACGCGATCCGTGACCCTGGACGAGGAAACCAAGAAGTTCGCGGCGGCCAACAGCGTCGACCGCAACCGGCAGCGGGAGTTCGCCTTGTACATTCAGGACAACTGGCGCGTGCGGCCGGGTTTGACCGCGAATATCGGCCTTCGCTGGGACGTCCAACTTCCCTTCACCAACCTGGGTGAAACCTATACGCGGGTTGGCTACGCAGGCATCTGGGGGATTTCCGGCGTCGGCAACCTCTTCAAGCCGGGCACGCTCACCGGCAAAGTGCCGGAATTCTCTCCGGTCACCAGTTCCACCCAAGCCTTCAACACGAACTGGAAGAGTTTCTCGCCTTCGTTTGGCTTGACCTGGAGCCCCAAGGGTGGCCGGGTGGGTCCACTCAGGTGGATCCTGGGCGAGAGCGGCAAATCAGTGTTCCGCAGCTCCTACTCCATCGCCACCGTTCGCGAAGGCATGAATATCCCGATCAGCATCTGGGGTTCGAACCAGGGCCGCACGGTTGCCACTACCGTCAGTGCGGCCACGTTCCCAACGGAGTTCGGGGCTGCCGGCAGCGTATGGTTCCGGGATGCCAACCTCCCGGCGCGAGCCGTTCCTACGACGCCGACCTATCCGATTCCGGTGCAGGCGGGAAACAGCGTCAACGATTTTGATCCCAACCTGCGCCAAGGATACGTACAGTCCTGGGTCCTGAGCTTCCAGAGAGAACTCCCAGGGAACACCGTGCTGGATGTGCGTTACGTTGCGAACCACGGAACCGGACTCTGGCGCCAGGTGAACTTCAACGAAGTCAATATTTTCGAGAACGGGTTCCTCAAGGATTTTCAGACGGCGCAGCAGAACCTGGCAATCGCCCGGCGCAGCAATCCCAACAGCACCCAATTCGCCGGCCTGGCCGGGCAAAGTCCCGTGCCCATCATTACCACCGCGTTGGGCCTGAACAGCGATACCGCCACGGCCACCTTGCTGGAACGCGGCGAGGCCGGAACTTTGGCCAACAACATCAGAGGCAACGCCGGACGCATGGCCAACCTGACGCGGGCCGGCCATCCGGAGAACTTCTTCGTCGTCAATCCTACGAGCGTGACGGGCGGGGCGTTTGCCATCATCAACGGCGGGAGCAGCACTTACAACTCTCTGCAGGTCGACCTCCGGCGCCGCATGACCAATGGCCTGCTGGTGCAAGGCAGCTACGTTTGGTCGCATTCACTCAGCAACATGCTGGCCTCCAGTTCCTCAGTCACCAGCCAGCCGACGACCTTCCGCAACGACGGCCTCAGCAAGGGTCCTTCTCCCTGGGACATTCGTCACGCCTATAAGGCCAACTTCATTTATGACCTTCCCGTTGGCCCCGGCCGCCGATTCTTGCAGAGCGGCAACTCTGTGGTGCAGCGAGCGCTGGAAGGGTGGTCTCTCAATGGTGTTGTACGACTTCAATCCGGTTCTCCGGAACTGATGAACGGCGGCCGGGGAACCGTCAACCAGAACGAGAACGGACTGGTACTGTACAACATGACCCAAGCGCAACTTCAGGAGCAGGTTAAGATCCGCAAGACCACCGGAGCCGACGGCCGCGGAATCGTCTACTGGCTGCCGCAAGCGTTCATAGACAACTCCCAGGCGGCCTTCGAGGTCGGCGGCAAGACCCTGGCCAACCTGGACCGCAACGCACCCTACTTTGGACCACCCACCACCGCCGGCCAGTTCGGCTATCGCGTCTTCCTCTACGGACTGTGGCAGCAGCGCTGGGATCTCAGCATCGTGAAGAAGACCAAGATCGGCGAGCGCAAGGACATCGAGTTCCGAGCCCAGTTCTTGAACGCGTTCAACAACATCAACTTCCTGCTGGGCGCCGCCGGTAATGAGGTGAACACCGCCGCCGTCAACAACACCTTCGGCCAGACCAGCAATGCCTATCGCGACATCACCGTATCTGGCAGTAACGACCCTGGCGGGAGGGTGATCGAGTTCATGATCCGCTTCAACTTCTGAGGATCACCGCGGAGGATCTGCATACCACGCGCGCCAGGCGCGTGGTGATCTCCGGCACGCGAGGATAAACAGCGGATTGGTCCAGACCAGGATCCGCCAAAGCGGCCAGCGATCAAAGCGCCGCGGCGACGCTACGACCTGCACGTCACGCAGGTAGGCCACCGGACCGAGGCGGCGCAAGCGCCAATAGAAATCGACGTCTTCGCCCATGTACAGTGACTCGTCGTAACCGCCGAGCCGTTCGAAAGCCTCGCGGCGGCAGAATTGGGCGGCGCCTTGCGCCATGCCCAGCACTCGTCCAAGCAGCCGCCAGGCCATGAGGTAGGCGCGTACAATCATCGACGAAGGCTGGTGAGAGACATCGGCGGCTCCGCCGCAACAGTCCGGCGCCGACATTTCTTCCGCCACGCTGGCCAGGAAGTGCGACGGCACGAGGGTATCGGCGTCGAGAAAGACCAGCACGTCGCCGCTCACCGCACGGGCTCCCGTGTTTCGCACGCGGGCCACGTTGTGGACAGCCTCCGAAACCACTTTGGCGCCGCCGTCACGCGCGATCTTGGCTGTCCCGTCGCCGCTGTCGTTGTCGACCACGATCACCTCGACGGGAACTGAACACCGTCCGATCGATTCACGGAGCGCTTGAAGGGTCTGCCCGAGATGAAGCTGTTCGTTGAACGCCGGAATGACGACGCTGATCCGCATCAGGCTGCGAACATGATAGCGTCATGCGAATGCCTGCACCTCAATATGATTCCATCGGTGGCGCCTACCATTTCGTGGCCGGTCTGGACATCTACCACCGGCTCTGCTGGGGTGTTTCCACGCACGAGTATCGGGAGTTTGCCAGTCGGGCAAGGCAAGCCGCCGAACCGGGGCTGCTGCTAGACGCTGGCTGCGGGTCGAGGCTCTTCACCACTCACTTGAATCATCTGATTGGAACGGACGCGTCGCTTGAGATGTTGAGGCGCGCTCAACGACGCGTTCCCTCGGCTCTGGTTCAGGCGGACCTTCTGCAGGCTCCGTTTGGCAACGGCATGTTCGACGGCGTCCTCTGTCTCCATGTGGCTCATGTGATGGAGAATCTCGATGGCCTGCTGCGTGAGTTGCGTCGGATCTTGAAACCTGGCGGAAAGCTATTTCTGACCAGTGTTGTGATCGTGGGTCAATGGCGCGACCGTTACCTCCGAATGCTCTCCCGCCGTGGAATCCTGGCGAGACCACGATCAGCACATGACGTGATCGCGGCCATTCAGGGAGTTTTTGGGGGGCAACCCCAACATCATCTGGTCGGAAGCATGCTGTTCATCGTCACGCCGGCTTAGGCGAACAGATCCAGGATCGATTTACCCTTGCCATCCCTGGTTACATAGACGGGGCGTTTCTCAACGACGTAGGCCTGGTCCGGGGCGATGCCCAGCGCCCGATAGATTGTCGCATGCAGGTCTTCCACAGGCACTGGGTTTTCCAGCGTCGTGCACGGACGCTCGTCGGCGGTGCGCCCATACAGCAGCCCCTTCTTGATCCCTCCGCCGAACATCAGGACGCATCCGGCCCCGGTGAAGTGGCGGTGCATGCCGTAATGCTTCGGCTCGGTGATCACGTCGGGCACGATCACTTGATCCTTCACCTGCTTGCCCACCTTGCCTTCGGTCAGCATGTCGCGCCCGAACTCGCTCGCCAGCACCACCAGCGTTCGATTGAGCAGGCCGCGCTCTTCAAGATCCAGGATGAGCTGGGCGACCGGCGCGTCGATGTCCTGCTTCATCCTCGTGGCGCGCTCGTGACCGTTTTCATGGGTATCCCAGAATCGGAAGGGAATGTATTCCGTGGTCACCTCGACGAAGCGGGCTCCGGCCTCGACCAAACGCCGCGCCAGCAAACACCCTTGGCCAAAACGGCTGGTGTTGTAAGCGTCGAACTTGGCTTTCGGTTCCAGCGCCAGGTCAAAAGCCTTCGCCGCGGGCGAAGTCAGCAAGCGGTGAGAGGCGTCCACGGCCCGCAACCACGATTCCCGCTGAAACTCCCCGGCGTACTGATGAATCGGACTCCGCGCGACGAGGTCCTGATACAGACGCCGCCGGCTGAGAAAACGGCTTTCGCCGATCTCAGCCAACGGACGGACGCTGGCCGCGGCATCGCGCGGATCAGGGATCAGGAACGGCCCGTGCTCAGAGCCGAGGAATCCAGCGGTGTGAAAGGCCTTTACCGCCGCGCTCTCGCCGCCGATTTCCAGGTTCTGCCCGATGTCAATGAACGCCGGCATTTGCGGATTCTTCGGCCCCAGCGTCCGGGAAATTACGGAACCGATGTGCGGCATGGCCACCGTCTGCGGAGGCGCGTAGCCGGTATGCCAGTGGTATTGGTGGCGGGAATGCAGGATGAACCCCAGGTCGCCGGCCTGAAATGTCCGGATCAACGCGCCGCGATCCATCACCCGGCCGATGCGTTCAAGGCCTTGGCAGAACTTGATGTTGTCCACCGCCGTATCAATGCCCGGGAACGTGCTCAACACCCGCTCGGGCTTCAGTCCGGCCTCGTAAGGCGTGTAACGCTTGGGATCGAAAGTCTCCGTCTGGGCCATGCCCCCGGCCATCCACAGAATGATCACGGCATCGGCGGTGGGCTCGATCTTCGGCGCTTGCGCACGCACGGCTTCGCGTCCGGCGAGCGCGGCGA
>CAYPHP010000021.1:11315-15317 GCA_964410045.1 uncultured Acidobacteriota bacterium
CTTCTTGCCGTTGCCGGGCTTCTTGGCCGACCTGGCTCCGGCGAGCGCGGCGAGTGTAGCGCCGGCGGTAGTGCCTATGAATCCGCGTCGGCTTATTCGAGCAAGTGCGTCTTTCATCTCAACCTCTAGTAAATCAACTGAAACTCAGGACTCATCAACAACACCCAAAGCAAATCTGTCAACCCCGCCGCGGACGCCGAGGCCACCGCTGATTCCGCCAGACGGCGTTCCTCTGCCGTCGGCGTTCGGCCCATGGCGTGTTCAAATACCCGGGCGACAAGGTCTGACGGCGTACGTACTCGCACAGGGGCGACCGGCGCCTCCGCTCCCACCGGCACCAAACGCTCCATGTTTGGCGCTTCATCGAAGATAAAGAATCGCGCCCGCGGCTGAATGTCGTCGCGTAGGCAACGCTTCTCAATCGCAGCCAACCCGCGCAAACGAGTGAAACCCTTTCCGGAAATGTCGTAGACGATGCGCGATGGGGTCGCGACCCGGACGCCCGGCGCGTCTTCCGCGCCCTTGAATTCGATCGGGCCAGGGTCAGAACGCTCGCCGGAAGCTTCGATGGGCTTCAGCGCAGAAAGCGGCGTGACTCCCTCCGGCCCGACAAACTCAGTGCGCGCCCACACGGCTTCCACGCGCTCGGGTTCGTAGGAGCCTGCGTCGGCTACCAGCAACCAAAGCCTGGATGACTTCGATACATCGACGTCGAACGCTACAGGCTCGGGTTGCTTCTTCGGATCGGTGCCGCGGATGGGGCGGCTGTCGAACCGGCTGATCGGCTCGGGCGGCAATTCGCCCAACATCTTGCGCGCGCCGCGCGACAGCCAGCGGGCCAGAGCATCTCCGTTCACCAATTCGAGTGCTTGCAGCATCGTGGCGTCGGTGTTGCGAGTGGTCACCACCTGATCGCGGATGGGGCGGCCCAGCGCTCGGGTCAACGGGCTCGACGCGACGCGCCACTCGCGCGCATACAGACCTTGCCGGGCGTCACTCGGCTGATAGACGCGCCATTCGCCGGTAATTGCACCGATCGCGTCGGCGAACTGTTCTGCGGTCATGCGCCGGACCTCGGGTCCGCGAAAGACGAAGGCACCCGGGCTCGTGGAAGCTGCGGACATCTGATACGCGCGTGAAGTCAGAATTGTGGAGATTAACCGCTTCAAATCGTAGCGATGCTTGGCGAAATCGCCGGCCAGCCAGTCCAGTAGTTCCGGGCTCCAGGGCTCGGCGTCCATCTCGTCCACCGGCTCGACGATGCCCCGCCCCAACAGCCGTTGCCAGACGCGATTCACGAGCGTGCGCGGCAGACGCCCGTTGCGCCGATCCGTGAAGATGGATGCCACCGTGGCGCGCCGGCTCTCGAGCGTATCGGACCGCGGCGAGCGGTTCAATGCGGGATACAGAAACGCGGCTTGCGCCACCTGCCCGGTCGCTGCGTCGCAGCGGTACAACTCCAGCTTGGGATCCTTCGAGAAATACGCGGCCAGACCGTAGGCGTCCTTCAGCTTCCAACGGCTGATGAAACTGTCATGGCACGAATTGCACTTCAGATTGATGCCCAGAAAAACCTGGGCGCTGTTCTGGGCCGCCTGCATGGCCGGGGTCTGGCTGGCGCTGATGTCCCCGCGCCAGTTGACGCCCACCAGGAATCCCTCGGGATCGGCGGGCTTTTCCGGACGCAGCAGCCTGGTCACAAACTGGTCGTAAGGAAGATTGGTCTTGAGGGCTGACAGGAGCCACGGCGTGATGCTTTTGCGCGAACCGGCGTAGTTCACGCCTTCATCGTTTCGCAGTAAATCGTTCCAGAACGTGATCCAGTGCTCGGCATACTTCTGCTCATCGGCGAGCAGCGTCGCGACCAGCCGAGCGCGCTTGTCCGTCGAGCGGTCGTTCAGAAAGGCGTGCAACTCCTCAGGCTGAGGCAGCAGACCCCAGACGTCGAGATACACGCGCCGGGCAAAAATGGCGTCTGAAACGAGCTGCGACTCCACGTTGCCATGCCTAGCCAGATACGCAGACACGAAGCGATCGAGCGGAGCCGACCAGGCAGGCCACACCGGCTTCGGAACCGCGGGCTGATCGAGCGCCAGCGGCGGCTCCCACCTTGCGCGCGACGGTGGCGACGTGGGCGTCGCGCGCGACCCCTGATCGATCCACGCCCGGATCAGCGCGATCTGGTCCGCCGACAGCGGATTCTTACCCATGGGCATCGACGGTTGCACGGCGCCGGTCACCCGGCGGATCAGCAAGCTGTCCCTGCTACGGCCCGGCTGCACTGTGGCGCCGGTCCGCCCGCCCTGTAGGACACCGGTGTAGGTAGCCAGGGAAAGGCCCCCGGAACGCTGCTCGTCGCCGTGGCACGGCAGACAGCGCGAGGCGAGAATCGGATGCACTTCCCGGGCGTAATCGACAGGTGGCTTGATCTGGGCGGAAAGCGGTAGGAAGCACAGTAGTGTCGCCGCACCGCAGATCACGCCAAAGCCCTTCATGCACGGAGTATACCCGCGCTTCTTGACTTCACAACCCCAAGGTGAGAGATTGGTTCCAGACTTTCAGGAAGGGGAAGTGTGATGAAACTCACCAAACTTGCGATCCTTATTTGTGCCGCCGCTTTGACAGCCGGTCTGGGCGTGGCTGCGGACATGACCGGCAGCCTTACGGCGGGCCGGGCCGAGTTGAAGTCGGCAACCGCACTGGCCTTCGGTCCGGACGGCATTCTGTTTGTTGGCGACCCGATGGCCGCCACCATCTACGCGCTCGATACCGGCGAGCGCTCGACCGGCGCGCGGGCTACGCCGATCGACGTTCAAGGAATCAGCGAAAAGGCCGCCGCGCTGCTGGGCACCACTCCGGACCAGATCAAGATCAACGATATGGCCATCAGTCCGGTATCTCACCGCGCATACTTGTCGGTTTCGCGCGGCACCGGCCCGAACGCCGCGCCGGTGATCCTACGGGTGGGATCGTCAGGCAAGCTCGAGGAGCTTTCTTTGGGCTCGGTGAAATACGCCAAGGTGGCCCTGCCTAACGCCCCTGCCGCGGATGCCGCGGACGCGCGCGCGGCCAGCCGCCGTCAGGAAGCCATCACCGATATGGCCTACGTGGACGGCCGCCTGTTTGTGGCAGGTCTCTCGAACGAAGAGTTCGCCTCGAACCTGCGCGCGATTCCCTTCCCCTTCCAGAATTCCGGGCCGGGCACGAATGTCGAGATCTTTCATGGCGCACACGGGCGCTTCGAGACGAATGCGCCAATCCGCACCTTCGTCGCCTACAAGATCAAAGAGCAGCAGCACATCCTGGCGGCCTACACCTGCACGCCGCTGGTCAGCTTCCCGGTCTCCGACCTGCGGCCTGGAGTCAAGGTGCTGGGCAAGACGATCGCCGAACTGGGCAACCGTAATCGCCCGCTGGACATGATCGTCTATAAGAAGGATGGCAAGGACTTCATCCTGCTGAACAACAGCAGCCGGGGTGTGATGAAGCTCAGCGCCGAGGGTCTGGATGGCTTCCAGGCGATCACGGCGAAGACCGACGTTACCGGCGTGCCCTACCAGACCATCGACAGCCTGAAGGGTGTCCAGCACCTGGACCGCCTCGATGAACGGTACGCCTTGATGCTGATGCAGACCGACGGCGGTTCCTTGGATCTGAAGACTGTGGCCCTGCCCTGATGGGCTGTGGCGCTTGCCTGTTGTGGCTGGCTCTGGCGATTTCGCCAGAGCCGGCCAGATTGCATCTCGATCCCGGTGGCGTTGCAATTCGCGTAATGGATTGGGACGCCTCCCGGTCCGATCCCGCCGCCTGGCCCAATTTCCTGGCAGTCTACGTTGAGCCGCACTCGCCTTCCTCACCGTCGATGCTCGGCGAGTACGCGCTTGATGGAACCGAACTGGTCTTCCGTCCCCGATTTCCCTTGCGGCCCGGCGTACGCTATCGCGCTGTCTTTCGGCCGCCCGGTGATGCCCCTGTCGAAACGGTCTTCGAGATCCCCAAGGC
>CAYPHP010000022.1:0-15186 GCA_964410045.1 uncultured Acidobacteriota bacterium
CCGAGGAGCGCCGGGGTGTTCGTCATCGCGCGGACCCCCGTGGCCGAGATTGTCCAGGCGCGGATGCGGTTGTTCACCCGCTCCAGTCGCGGCCGTACTTCCGGCAAATCGCCAGCGAGTGTGATCTCCACTTTCTTGGGCTTTTGGGAGGCGAGGTCGTACAAATAGATGGTCCCGAACTGCTCGTAGACGATGGCGCCCGGTCCGGCCGCCGCCGACTTGATCTCCAGGCCGGTTGCCGGGACTGCCGGCAAGACCTTGCGGGTCTTGGTGTCGTAGGAGAACAACGAGGTCAGACCGTTGCGGTCAGAGAGGAAATATACTCGCTGGTCGATCCACATCGGCGAGAAATCGTTGGAGTTGTCGCGTGGAATCTTGTCGACGATGGCCGAGTCCGACAAACGAGCCAGCCATATGGGCGTGGTCCCGCCGCCCCGATACCGTTTCCAGACGTTGAAGGGCCGGGAGAGCGGGACATAGGCCAATTGCGCGCCGTCGGGCGAATAGGAAGCCTCTTCGCCCATCGGCAACGGCAGAACGGCGGGAAACACTCCGTCGACGGGCATCGTAAAGAGACGGCCGCCGCGCGTGGCGCTCTCTCGGGCGGACCGGAGAATTACACTCTTGCCGTCCGGCGTCCAACCGACCGCCGTGTCAGCGCCCGGGTGCCAAGTCAGGCGGCGAGGTACGCCGCCCGCCGCGGCCACCACGAACACGTCTACGTTGCCGTCGTACTCGCCGGTGAAAGCGATCCACTGGCCGTCCGGCGAAAAATAGGGCCGGCCTTCCTGCCCCGGACCGGAGGTCAGGCGTTGGGCCGCGCCTCCCTCGCGCGCTACGATCCAGAGATCGCCGGCATAGTGGAAGACGATCTGCGTCTTGCTCAACGCCGGGTCGCGGAACAACGTCGGCGTGGCTGCGAAACACAGGCCCGTCAGGAAAAAGGAGAGGATCAGAACTCGGTGCATCGCATCACCTCGGGGTATCGGGCGAAGTTTACAACAGATTCCAGGGGACAAAACAGCCTGTCCGGAGACTAAGTAATCGAGGCCACAGGAACCCTGCTATACTGTGTCTGCCCCGATCAAGAGGGGACTAACGCGACTGAAGCTGTTTGACAGGTTGTTTGAACGTTCCCAAAGAAACTTGCCCCGACCAAGAGGGGACCTGGAAGATCGCAGATACGAATCCCCTGATCCTCGCCCTCGACACGACCAATGAGACCGGGAGCTTGGCCTTGGCTCGCGGCGAACGCCTCCTGGAAGAAATCGAACTTCTCGCGCCGGATGGTTTCTCCGGAATCCTGTTCCAGCAGATCGAAGCCTTGTTGACCCGGCACGGGACGAAGTTGGCGGACGTCGACCTTTACGCCGCCGCAGCCGGACCCGGCTCGTTCACGGGAGTGCGCGTGGGTTTGACCGCGGCCAAGGCGCTGGCGGAGATGCACGAGCGGAAAGTCGCGGCTGTGTCGAACCTGGCGGCCATCGCTTACATGGCCAATGCCAGCCGTCCGGACGGCGCGGCCTTGCTGGCGCCGCTGGTGGATGCGCGGCGCGGCGAAGTGGCCGGAGCCGTCTACACGCGGGAAATGAAACGTGTTCTCGAACCGGTGGTCGGGACGCCCGCCGACTTCGCCGCGCGTGTCGGGGAACTGGGAGAGGCGCTTTACTGCGGACCGGACGCCGCGCAGTTCGCCCCGCGGGGCGCGCCGACGTTCAATACCTCGGCGGCCCTGGCCGCGGCCCTCGCGCGCCTGGCACTCACGGACGCCGGTCAGGACCCTGCCGCTGCCGACGCTGAGTACGTCCGCCGCGCCGACGTCAGGAAGCCGGCGTGACCGTCCGCGCGCTGCAGCCGGAAGACGCTCCGTCCGCCTCGGCCTTGGACCCGGCTTGGCTCCCTGAATCTTTCCTCGCCAGCCCCCGTTTGGCGCTGGTCGCGGAAGAAGGGGGGAGGATCGCCGGATGGCTGCTGCTGTCTGTGGTCCCCCCCGAGGCTGAGATTCTGAACATCGTGGTCGCGCCGGAGTATCGGCGGCAAGGTTTCGCCACGGTCTTGCTTCAGGACGGGCTGGAGCGTTTGGCCAATCAGCGCGTGACGCGCGTTTGGCTGGAAGTCAGGGCGTCGAACACTCCGGCGCAACGGCTGTATCAGCGTTTCGGATTCCTCCCCGCAGGACGCCGCACGCGCTACTACCAGAATCCGGCGGAAGATGCCTTGCTTCTTGAAACCACCTTAACCCTGTGCTAGCGTGGGGCCAGTGAGGCACCTACATCCCAATCGGAGGGCGTACACATGGCCGAAGGCCTTCAGGACCTAAAACAACACCTGATGGCGACCAACGATGCGTTTCAACGTTTGGCCACCGAGCACCAAGGTTACAAGGAAAAGTTGCAGCAACTGGCCAGTAAACCTTACCTGACTGACCAGGAACAGTTCGAAGAAGCGCGCATGAAGAAACTCAAGCTCCATCTGAAGGATCAGATGGAAGCAATGATGCAGGAGCATCGGAAGCACGCCCAGAGCGCGTAGAGTCTTGGGGTAAAAGCGCGGGCCTTAGCGCGGGGCCCGCGCTCTTTTTTTGTCTATAATGAAGCTGGAAGCTGATGGCTGAAAGCTGACAGCTCATGCTGCGAGAAGGCTATCAATACGGAGCAGCTTTTGGGGCAGCGGCGCTGACTCTGGGTCTGGCGCTGGAGCCGTGGACGGCGATTCCCTTGCTGGCCGCCGGCCTGTTCCTGATGTTTTTCTTCCGCGATCCCGAACGTAACGTGCCCGCAGACCCGGGCCTGATGGTCTCACCGGCCGACGGCCGGGTGGTGGACGTGCGCGACGTAGACCACGAAGGCCGCGCCTGCCGCCGGGTCAGCATCTTCCTCTCTCCTCTCAACGTGCACGTGAACCGTTCGCCGATCGCCGGCCAGATCCGCGAAGTGCGTTACGCGCCGGGCCGGTTCTACGCGGCCTGGAAGGAAGAAGCCTCCATCGAGAACGAACGCAACACGATTACCGTGGATTCGGAAGGCGGTCCGGTGGTCTTCAAGCAGATCGCCGGAGTCTTGGCGCGCCGCGTGGTGTGCTGGAAAAAGACCGGGGAAAGCGTCGAGCGCGGCGAGCGGATCGGGCTGATGAGATTCAGCTCGCGCATGGACGTGATGATGGACCCGGCATGGGAACTGGCGGTCAAAGCCGGCGACCGCGTCGTCGGCGGAGTCAGCATCCTGGCCCGGCTGCGCAAAGAAGGAGACAAGGTATGAGCCAGCCCGCGAATCCCAAGCGGCGACCCAGCCGTGGCGCTTACCTGCTGCCCAGCCTGATCACGGTCGGCAACATCTTCCTGGGTTTCTACGCGCTCCTGGAGGCGGTGCGCGGAGGGATGGCCGGAAACGCCGGCGGACCGCATTTCGACTCCGCGGCTAAAGCCATCGGTTGGGCGATCCTTTTCGACGGCTGGGACGGCCGGGTCGCGCGCATGACCGGCACCACCAGCGATTTCGGACGGGAGTTCGATTCTCTGGCCGACGTGATTACCTTCGGCATCGCCCCGGCGATCCTAGCCTTCCTGTGGGGCGTGGCCGCCGTGGACCCCGGCAATGCCGGCGTCTTCGCCGAGCACATCCGGCGCGCCGGGCTTTTTATCAGCTTCCTGTTTGTGGTCTGCGGCGCCGCCCGCCTGGCGCGCTTCAACATCCAGTTGAATCCCATGCCTTCCAATCCTGGACGGCCGGGCAAGAAGTACTTCGTCGGCCTGCCGATTCCCGCGGGCGCCGGGGTGATCGCCGCGGTGGTCCACTTCGTCAACGGGGAGCCGATTGCCTTGTGGGGCTGGCCGGTCATGTGGCTGGCGTTGGTCCTGGGCACCGCGCTGCTGATGGTCAGCACCTGGCGCTATTGGAGTTTCAAGGACATTGACTTCCGCCGCCAGCGCGGGTTCGTCAACGTCGTGGTTATCGCTGCCCTGTTCGGCGCGATCTGGCTGCGTTCGGAAGAAGTGCTGCTGCTGGTTGCCGGAACCTACATGGGATCGGGAGTGGTCTTCAAGCTGGTGCACATTTTCCGACGCCGCCGGCCGCAGCCGGAGCTGACCCCTGCCGAGAATGCCCGCTAGTGTGCCGCTCGACTGACGTCACGACACTGCAGGATGAGATCAGCCACCGAGGCACGGAGAGCACCGAGCCGGAAAGCAACGAAGCATTGGATACGCAACACGAGTCAGAATGGGCGGGCACGGAGGCCCGCCCCTCCACCTCGCCTCTTGCAGGGGCGGGGCTCCGTCTCCGCCCTCCCGTGTGGCTTATGAGACCGGTTCTAGTGGCCTGTCTTTTGAGAGGTCTGGAGCACCCAAAGGAGCCGCGACTGTGAAGGAGCGGTTGTTGGGCCTCGGCCGAGCCGGGCGCGTAAAGCCAAAGGAAGCTGACAGACAGTCCGCAGGGATTGCTCTTTGCCGATTAGCGACCGCTCTGCTGCTGACTCTGGCGGCAACCGGGTGCGGCTATCATGTGGCCGGCAAGGCCAACACCCTGCCTAAGAGCATTCAGACCATCGCTGTTCCGGCCTTCAAGAACGAGACCGCCCAGTTCAAGATTGAGGAATATTTGACCAACGCGGTCAGCCGGGAGTTGTTGGCCCGCACGCGCTTCCGGGTCCAGCGGGAAGCGGATGAGAGCGATGCGGTGCTGCATGGCGTGGTCAGCGGCTTCTACTCGGCGCCCCTGGTGTTCGACCCACGAAGCGGCCGGGCCACCACTGGATCGTTGAACGTGCGCCTGCGGGTGTCGCTGGTCGAGCGCAAGACCGGCAAGGTGCTTTACGAGAACCGCGATTACCTGTACTCCGAGCGCTACGAGATCGGCCAGCAGAGTTCCCAATACTTCGAGGAAAGCGTCGCGGCACTACAGCGCCTGAGCCGGACCATGGCTTCGGCATTGGTCTCTGCGATTCTGGAAGGGTTCTGACCCGGCCGGACAGGCTGGACAGCCTGTCCTACGGAGGAGGAATTGCCGTTACGGCAATCGTAGCGGTATTGCTGGCGACGCCGCCATGGACGATCTGCACGCTGACCGCGTCGCCCGCCGGGATGGTGGCCGGCACCACGGCGTTGATCTGCCACAAACCTACAAAGCCCGGAGCCAAGCCTGAGAAAGCGATGTCTGCCTGGCGTCCGCCGATCAGCACAACAGGATTGACCGCTGTGGTGGCCAGCGGAGACGAGGGTGCCGGGGACCCGCTGGCCGGAGCGTTCGACACTGCGCCCTGCCCGGTGGCATAGATCTGGATGATGTCGCCGAGCCGCGCCGGATTGGCGGGCGTGTTCAGCGTGTTGTCCTTGTTCAAAACCGCGCCTTGTGTCCGGCCGCCGACCGAGGCCGTAAAGACGCCCGGAGCCGCGGCCACCAGACTCAGCGAAACCGGCGGACTCGGAAGGTCACCGTTCTGCGCCACCACCTGTACCGTTGTCTGTCCAGCCAGTTCCACCGGAACCTGGAGGTTGATCTGCGTTGCGGAAACGTAGATCAACGGCGCCAGGATCCCGTTCACTCGCACCTTAACATTCGACAAGAGCGTCGGCAGCGGTAGACCCGTCGCCAGAACGCCTGTAGCTGGGCCGAGGTTGGTTCCGAAGAGGGATACCAGCGAGGCAGCGGCCACCGGCGTGTTGGCGGCAAAGCTGGCCGCGTTCACAATTCCGCCCGCGGACACCGACGGTCCCCCGCTGGCCGCGCTGAGCAGGAGCGAAACCGCAATCGCCACCGGCGTGCTTCCTGCCACGGAAGGGGAAACGGTGATCGTTCCAACGTAAACCCCTGGAGGCAGGCTGGCCAGATTCACTGAAACCTGAAGCGTAGCCGGAAACGTTCCGGTGACCGCGGATAGCGATAGCCAATTGCCGCCGGTGACCGTAGCCACCGTCGCCCCCCAAGTGGCGCTGCCGCCTTCCAGAGTCAAGGTCAGGTTCTGCGGCGCGGGATTGGCTTGCCCCGTGGTGGCGGCGAAGGAAAGTTGCGCCGGGGCGGCCGCGACCGTCACCGAGGTGGCCGTCAGCGCCAGCCCCACGGGGCTGGGTCCGACCGCAACGTTGGCGACTACCGAATCTGTGGTCAGGTCCAGGACCGATACGGTGTTGGCGTCGTAATTTGCCGTGTAGCCGCGCGTGCCCGCACGATTCACAACGATGGTCACAGGACCCCGCTGCACTGGAATCAGGTTCAAGCGGCTTCCGCTCGTCGTGTCTAGTACTTCCACGGTCGCGGAGTCGTAGTGCGGGGCATACAGCTTTTTCCCGTCGGGAGAGAAGGCCAGTGAGAATGTTCGAGTGGTGGCGATCGTGCTGCCCACCGACAAGGTCCCGTCGCTCAGAATATTCACCCCGTAGATCGTCGGAGGATTGCTGCACGAGACATAGAGCCGCTGGTCGCCGGGGGCCACCGCGGCGGCCCCGCAGACACTGCCTGCTGGAAACGTGTAGCGGGTTCCAAGCGTTCCGGGACTCGCGGCGTTGACCACCGAGATGATGTCGGCCGGACGGTCGTCGGAGCCAATCACGTAGAGCGTCTGACCGGTCGAGGGCAGGACGATGCTTCGAATCGTGACCAGCAGGTCGACGGCAGCAATCTGATTCCCGGTAGCGGTATCGAAGGTTCGCAGGATGGCATCATCCCCAACGTACAGCCGGGTCCCGTCGGGGCTGAGCACCACAACAGTAGGCAAGGCTGAAGCCAGCCGCTTGAGGACGGTCATCTGCGAGGGGTCGAAGACCGAAACACCACGATCAATGCAGGTCTGGCACCCGTAGTTGGCGGTAAAAGCCTGGGTATTGTCCGGCAGAACCGCGATGTCATACGGGCTGTCGCCGGGATTGAGATTGAGTGTGCTGATCACCTGGTTGGTTGAGGTATCAATCGCCGTCACCGAGTCCCCGGAAATCGAGCCCACCGTCCCGCTCTCGCTATTGGTCACCAGCAGGCGCGCCGGGCTGATGACCACTTCGGCGCGGTCCAGCCTCTGTGAATGCATGGTTTGCGGCGCGGGTTGTAGTGCCGCCAGGGCTACGGGATCATCCACGGGCAGGTCCCGCGGACCGGCAAGGCCATCGGCGCCGGCGGAGAATTCCAGCAACCGTGACCCAGCCAGCCAGACGTAGAGGCGGTCCGCGGCGGCAGCGATCCGTTGGCCCGGACCAGGCAGCCGGATCCTCTGAAAGGGCTCGGCGGCAGGCCGGCCCGCACCGCGGAAGTACAGTTGATCGTCCTGGATCCAGGCATCAAACGTCCAAGTGACCACGGCCATGGGCCCCGGCGTCCTAGCCGCTTGACGCAGGGAATCGCGGCGTCCTTGCGCACCCGCGCTGGCCGCAACCGCCAGCCACAACGCCAGTACGATCCAGGCGACCCGCTTCACAATGTTTGTCCTGATTGAGGGCAACGTTAACAGACTAACCCAACTCGAATCCATTAGTTGCCGCCTTCCCATTTGTAGGGACGCTTGCACTCCGGCGGACGTTTCATCGTTTCTTCCGGCTGGTTTAAAAAAAAGACTTGCTAACCAAACACGCTATTAGTAGTCTCACACACAGGTATAGTAGATCAATATGGCCCTGCCAAAACTGACGAAGCTGGAGTTGCAGATCATGGAGGCCCTGTGGCAACGGGGCGCCCTGTCGATTCGTGAGATCCAGGAGGCCTTTCCCGCCAAGGGCAGGCCTGCCTACACCACGGTGCAGACCACGGTCTATCGCCTGGAAACAAAGAAAGCGCTGACACGAGTCAAGAAGATCAGCAACGCCCATATCTTTGAGGCCGTCGTTTCCCGTGATGCCGCACGGGGCAGGCTGATCGACGACCTGATTAGTTTGCTTGGCGGACGGACACAGCCGGTGATGGCCCACCTGGTGGAGTCCGGCAAGCTGACCATGGATGACTTGCAGGAAACCGAGGACCTGCTTCGACGGCTCGCCGGAAAGGACCACCGCCAATGATCCCCGTCACCTTGTCGCCTGCAGCCAATCATCTTTGGCAATCGACCATCTTTGCCTTAGCTGCAGCGCTCTTGACGCTGGCGCTTCGCAAGAACCGCGCCCAGTTGCGCTACTGGATCTGGCTGGCAGCGTCGCTGAAGTTCTTGGTCCCGTTCTCGCTGTTGATTAGCCTGGGCAACCGATTCGAATGGCGGAGCGCTCCCACGGTTCCGGCTCCGGTATCTTCGGCCATCGAGCAGATCAGTCAGCCGTTCGACATATCAGTTGCGCCCACGGTTGCCGCGCCCGCGGATTCTCCCTTTGGCGGGATGCTGCTGGCCGTTTGGTTTGTCGGTTTTGCCGTCGTACTCACCACCTGGTGGGTCCGCTGGCGGCGGATCCGGACGGCGATCCGGGCGGCATCGCCCTTGCCGATAGCCGGTCCGGTCAAGGTGCTGTCAGTTCCTACCCTGATGGAACCTGGTGTGTTCGGCGTTTTTCGGCCCGTCCTGCTGCTACCCAGCGGCATCACCGCCCGCCTGGCGCCAGATCAATTGAAGGCGATCCTCACCCACGAGTTGTGCCATGTCCGCCGCCGGGACAACCTGGCCGCGGCCCTTCATATGCTGGTCGAAGCCATGTTCTGGTTCCATCCATTGGTTTGGTGGATCGGAGCGCGACTGGTCGACGAGCGCGAGCGAGCCTGCGATGAAGAAGTGCTGCGAATGGGCAACAAACCGCAGGTCTATGCCGAGGGCATCCTCAGCGTCTGCAGGTTCTACCTGGAATCGCCCTTGGCCTGTGCCTCAGGAGTCACCGGTGCGGATCTCAAGAAACGGATCGAAGCGATCATGACCGATTGCATCTCGCACCGGCTGACGCTGGCCAGGAAACTCTTGCTGGCGGCCGTAGGAATGACCGCCGTGGCCGCCCCGATTCTGATCGGGATCATAAATGCGCCACGCATCCGGGCCCAAGCGCCGGCCGCGACGGCGCTGAAGTTCGACGTGGCCTCCATCAGACCCGCCAGCCCAACGGATACCATGAAGGCGCGGATGGAACTTCTTCCCGGTGGCGGGCTCCGAGTCGGCAACGTTTCCTTGATGCACCTCCTCACGTTTGCCTATGACGTGCCGGAATCCCGCGTCTCTGGTGGACCGAAGTGGATGGAGTCCGAGCGCTACGACATTCTGGCCAAGCCCGAGAGTGCAGCCGGCGCCAGCGTCACCAACCCCCAGGGACGCGCGGCTCAGAATCAGGCACGGGAACGGCTGCGGACGCTTTTGGCGGAGCGTTTCAACCTGGTGATCCACAAGGAAACGCGGGAGGGGCCGGTCCTGGCGCTGGTTGTGGCCAAGGGCGGTCCAAAGATCCGGCCGTCCAAGCAGAGCGAAGATATTCCCCCTGGCACGATGCGATCCGCCACTCAGATCAACGCCAGACGAGGCACGATGCACATGCTCTGCGCGGTCTTGACCAACTGGCTTCGACAGCCGGTGATGGATCAGACCGGACTTACCGGGAATTACGACTACGTTTTGAAGTACGCAGCTGACCCTGGAGAGAGTTCGTTGTTTCCGGCGGAGACCAATCCGTCCGACGCCTCCGGCCCTTCGGTCTATACAGCCCTCCAGGAACAGCTTGGTCTGAAGCTGGAGTCGCGAAAAGGGTCGCTGGAAGTGATCGTGATCGACCGCGTGGCGAAGCCGACGGAGAACTGATCATGAACCACCTGTGGCAGTCGACAGTTTTCGCGCTAGCCGTCGCGCTGCTGGCCCTTGCGTTTCGCAAGAATAAGGCACAGATCCGCTACCGGCTCTGGCTCGCTGCATCGGTTAAGTTTCTGATCCCCTTTTCCCTGCTGGTTAACATGGGCAGCCGCTTCGAATGGCAGAGCGCTCCCACCGTTCCGACTCCGGTTTCGTCGGTCATCGAGCAGATCAGCCAGCCCTTCGACATGCCCGCGGTCGCGGTTGCCGCTTCCGCAGATTCCTCCTTAAGCGGGCTGTTGCTGGGGGTTTGGTTTGCCGGTTTTGCCGTCGTACTGGCAACGTGGTGGGTCCGCTGGCGAAGGATCCAGAAGGCCGTGCGAGCGGCGACGCCTCTGCCGATCGCCGGGCCGGTCCAGGTCATGTCTGCGCCCACGCTCCTGGAACCCGGCGTATTCGGCATTTTCCGGCCCATTCTGCTGCTACCCGAAGGGATCGTCAGCCGTCTAACGTCCAAACAGATGAGTGCCATCCTGGCGCATGAGCTGTGTCACGTCCGCCGCCGCGACAACCTGGCCGCGACGATGCACATGCTGGTCGAAGCCGTCTTCTGGTTCCATCCGCTGGTTTGGTGGATCGGAGCGCGGATGGTCGAGGAACGCGAACGCGCCTGCGATGAAGAGGTGCTCGAACAGGGCAATCAGCCTCACGAGTACGCCAACGGAATCCTGACGGTTTGCAGGTTCTACCTGGAATCCCCGCTGGCCTGCGCTTCGGGTGTGACCGGCGCGGATCTGAAGAAGAGGATCGAGGCCATCATGACGCCGCACCTCCTTGCCCGCTTGACGCTCACTCGAAAACTCATGCTGACCAGCGCGGCGATCGTGGCCGTCGCTGGACCAACTCTCGCCGGCATGCTTAAGGCGCCACAAACGAAGCCGGACAGCTCGACCTTCGAAGTTGCCTCAGTGAAACCGGGGGATCCTGATGCTCGCGGTGTGAGGATCAACTTCCTTCCCGGCGGCGGACTGCGGGCCGAGAACGTGACACTGCGGCAGATGATCGAATTCGCGTACGACATCCAGAACTTCCAACTCTCCGGCGGCCCTGCCTGGCTTACTACGGCGACCTTTCAGATTCTTGCCAAGGCTCCGCAATCAGCCGATGCCAGGGACCTCAGCCAATTGAAGGACGCCGAACGCCGACATCTTGGGGACCTGGTGAAGCTGCGCCTCCAGGCCCTGCTGGCAGAACGTTTTCAATTGGTGGTCCGGCGGGAGTCCAAAGAGATGCCAGTCCTCGGTCTCGTGGTATCCAAGAATGGACACAAGTTGAAGGAGTCCGCTAACGGCGACGGCGCCAAGCAGCAGATGCGGGCGAATCGCGGCGAACTGACCGGCGAGCGAGCTACCATCGAGATGCTGGCGGGCATCCTGGCACGGAGAGTGCAGCGTCCGGTGCTGGACAAGACTGGACTGAAGGGGACGTATGATTTCACCCTGGTGTGGACTCCGGACGAGGCGGAAGGCGCCGGCAAACCGGGAGGAGGACCGGGTGAGGCATCGAGCACATCCGACAACTCAGGACCGTCGATCTTCACCGCGCTCCAGGAGCAACTGGGCCTGAAACTTGAGTCGCAAAAGGGGCCGGTCGAGATCCTGGTGATCGAGCGCGCAGAGAAGCCGTCCGCGAACTAGCGGACGAGAGAATTGTTGGAACTTTCACGCTCGATGCGTGCAAAGTATATGGAGGAGGGACTGTGATTCATTGTAAGACACACAAACTGGGCAAAGCGGTTCTGGCGGCGACGGCGATCCTGGCCACGGCGACAGTGATCGCGCAGACCCCATCCGGCACACCGGCGTTCGAGGTGGCTTCCGTAAAAGTGTCCGCGCCGATCACCGATGGCCGCGTGATGGTGTCCATGGGCGGCGATCCCGGACGAATCAACTACACGGGCCTGCCGCTGCGGATGCTCATCGCTCGGGCCTACAACGTCAAGGACTACCAGGTGACGGGACTCGATGCCTTCGCCGGAGACCGTTACGATATCGTCGCCACGATTCCTCCCGACACTCCGCGTGACCAGGTCCCGTTGATGCTGCAGAATCTGTTGGCGGAACGTTTCAAGCTGAAGCTGCATCGCGAGCAGAAGGAAATGCCGGTGTACGGCCTGGTGGTGGGCAAGGGCGGCGTGAAGATGAAGGAAGTTGAGCCTGCTCCTGGCGGGAATCGCCAAGTCCGTATTGGCATGGGCAAGCTGGATCTGCCAAAAGCCACGTTCGCGAACCTGGCCGACGTCTTGTCGCGGATGCTGGACCGGCCGGTGCTGGACATGTCGGAGAACAAAGCATCCTACGACATCGCCTTGGAATTCACGCCGGATGAAAGCACCAGAGGCGGGATGATGGGGATGCGCATGGCAGGTCCGGGAGGCGGACCGGGACCAGCGCCGGATCGGCCAGAGGGCTCTGCTCCGAATATCTTCACCGCCATCCAGGAGCAGTTGGGCCTGAAGCTCGAATCGCGCAAGGCTCCCGTGGAGATCCTGGTGGTGGACCACGCCGAAAAAGTCCCTACGGAGAATTAAGACCAGTGAGGATTCTCGCCCTCTGGCTCGTAGTCCTTGGTGTTGCCGCGGCGCAAGCGCCTACCCCTGCCCACCGGGGACTCGTGAAGTTTGGCGGCTTGCCGGTGCCCGGCGCTACGGTAACAGCTAGCCAAGCCGACAAGAAGTTCACCGCTATCACCGACCAGCAGGGCGCATATTCGTTTCCCAACGTGACCGCCGGCGTATGGACCATGCAAGTCGAAATGCTTTGTTTCGCCCCCCAAAAGCGGGAGTTGACCGTCCCAGCGAACGCCGAGGAGTGGAGCCTGACGCTGCTGCCGATGGAGGAAATCCAGAAGGCAGCCGGACCGCCGATGCCAACTCCGCCTCCAACTGCGGCTCCGGCAGTTGTCGCCGCCGCGGCGCCGACAGCACCAATGGCGTCCAAGAACAAGAAGACCGTCCCTCCCGCTCCACCCGCGAACCCGCCAGGAGGATTTCAACGCGCCGACCTGAACCAGACGTCGCCGATCACTCCGGACGAGCCGGGAAACAACACCAACACCGACGAGGCCACGCCCGCCACTACCTTCGGCGCGGCCGACGGCTTTCTGGTGAACGGCAGCGTGAACAATGGCGCCGCGTCGCCCTTCGGACAGTCCGCGGCCTTCGGCAACTTCCGCAACAAGGGCCAGGGCTTGTATAACGGCAGCCTGGGAATGATCATGGGCAACTCCGCTTTGGACGCCCAATCGTTTTCGCTGACCGGCCAGGAGACTCCCAAGCCCGGCTACAACCACTTCACCGGCCTGTTCGCGTTCGGAGGGCCGGTGCGATTCCCCGGCCTCTCCAGACAACGGCCTCCAAACTTCTCAGTAAACTACCAGTGGACGCGCAATCTAAACGCCACGACCCAGTCCACACTGATGCCCACGGCGGCGATGCGCGGCGGTGATCTGTCTCAAACGCTCAATCCGCAGGGGCAGCCGCTGCGATTCCTGGATCCTTCCACCGGGCTGCCTTTCCCCAATAACGTGATTCCGGATGCGCGGATCAGCCCGCAAGCCAAGGCACTGATGCGTCTCTATCCGCTGCCCAACTTCGCTGCCGGCGCCCGCTACAATTACCAGGTCCCCATCACCGGCAACACGCATCAGGACAATCTGCAGACGCGGATCAACCACTTCATCAGCATGAAGAACCAGATCATGGGGACTTTCGCGTGGCAGAGCACTCGCGCCGACAACCAGAACTTCTTTCATTTCCTCGATACCACAAATTCTTCGGGGATCAACACGGCGATCAACTGGTCACACCGCTTCGGCATGCGGATGTTCACGATGTTCGGGGTGCAATACAGCCGTTCGAGTACCGAGGAGAAGCCTTTCTTCGCCAACCGCGAGAACGTATCCGGGCTGGCGGGGATCACCGGCAACAATCAGGATCCTTTGAACTGGGGGCCGCCGCGGCTGAGCTTTTCGAGCGGCATTGCGTCGCTGTCCGATGGTCTGCCGTCACGGAACCGCCAGCAGACCGCTGGACTGACTTACAGCCACTACTGGAATATCGGCTCGCACAACATCAAGTTCGGAGGCGATTACCGCCGCCAGCAGTTCAACTACCTGTCGCAGCAGAATCCCCGGGGCGCATTCACATTCACCGGCGCGGCAACCGGCGGCTCCGACTTTGCCGGATTCCTGCTGGGGATTCCCGACACCAGTTCGCTGGCCTTCGGCAACGCCGACAAATATTTCCGGGCCTCCACTTCCGACGCCTACATCAACGACGACTGGAGGATCAACGCCAGCTTCACGCTGAACTTCGGCCTGCGTTGGGAATACGGATCTCCGATCACCGAGAAGTACGGGCGACTGGTGAATCTCGATATCGCGTCCGGCTACACCGCCGTGGCCCCGGTGGTCGCGGCGACTCCGAGCGGCTCGCTGACCGGCCGGAAGTATCCCGACTCCCTGGTGTTCCCCGATCGGAACGGGATCGCGCCGCGCGTTGGAATCGCATGGCGGCCAATCCCGGCGTCGTCCCTGATCGTGCGCGCCGGCTATGGCGTGACCTACGACACGTCGGTTTATCAGAACATCGCCACGCAGATGGCCCAGCAATCACCGCTGTCGCGAAGCCTGAGCGTGGCTAACTCTGCCGCTAGTCCGCTGACCATGGCCAACGGATTCGTCGCCTCACCCACGACCACGGCGAATACGTTTGCCATCGACCCAAACTTCCGCGTGGGCAGCGCCCAGACCTGGACGGCTTCAGTGCAGCGCGACCTGCCTCGCGGCCTGATGATGACCGCCAGCTACCTGGGCATCAAAGGGACGCGCTCTGCTCAGCAATTCCTGCCAAACACATTCCCGATCGGCGCAACGAATCCCTGCCCCGCGTGTCCTGCGGGATACATCTTCCTGACGTCGAACGGCAACTCCACGCGGAACGCCGGATCGCTCCAATTGCGGCGCCGGATGCGCAACGGTTTCACCGCCAGCCTGCAGTACACGTGGTCGAAATCCATCGACAACGCCGCACTGGGCGGCCGGGGACAAGGACCGGTGTTTATCGCCCAGAACTGGCTCGATCTCCGAGCAGAGCGCGGGCTGTCGAACTTCGATCAACGACATCTGCTGAATTTCCAGGCACAATACTCGACCGGCGTGGGAGTGGCGGGCGGAAGCCTGGTGGGAGGCTGGCGAGGCACGCTTCTCAAGGATTGGACCATCACTACGAACATCACCGCCGGCAGTGGACTGCCGGCGACGCCCACGATTGTCGCGGCGGTGCAAGGAACCGGCGTCACCGGCCCGCTGCGCCCGCATTACACCGGCCTGGATGTGAACGCCGCGCCGTCCGGATTGTTTCTGAATCCAGCGGCGTACACCACGCCTCCGTCCGGTCAGTGGGGCAATGCCGGTCGCAACTCCATCACTGGACCGTCGCAGTTCACCCTGAACGCCTCACTC
>CAYPHP010000023.1:0-15167 GCA_964410045.1 uncultured Acidobacteriota bacterium
TCCGAGTTGCGTCGGCAGCGGCAGGCTGGACGCCGCCAGCGGACTCCCCGACGTCAGGTTCGCGCCGAACAGGGAGATCAACTGCCCGCGGGCAACTTGGTTGGCGGGTGAAGCGTTAAAGGTGGCCGCGCTGACGATTCCGGCGGAGGTCATCTGCGGCGGCAGGACCAGTCCCAGGCTCGCCAGCTCCCTCTGCACGATGGCCGGGCGCTGCTGGGCAAACGTCTTCATCGCCGCGATCGCCGCCAGGAAGTTCTCGTTGGTGCAGGAAACCAGCACTCCCGATGCGCTCGGGCATTGTTTGTAAGGATCCGCTAGAGCCGCCTCCCGGATGATGGTGAACTGGCGGTCGATTTCCTGTTCCAGCCATCCGCCTGCTCCGCCGCTGGCAGCGGCCACCGCCGATAACGCCTGCAACCAGGCCGTCTTCAGTTCCGGGAACTGCAGACTGCGTTTGAAGAGAACGTTGATGTCGGTGTTGACCATCACGGAGCGGCTCACTCCGCCGAGAAACGAGTTGCTGCGGTCCCAGGGGATGAATTCCGATACCTTGTCGTTCTTATGCCGGTACAGAAAGTAGTTGTTGGCCCCAGGCTCGCTCAGAAAACTGTCGTTGTCCGCCAAGTACGTTTCCACGGCCACGTAGCTCAAAAGCTTCTTGAGGTCCACATACTGGGCCATGGTGCTGAGGAAAGTGCTGTCGGAAGCCGTGTTTGCCGCCTGGACCATGGCGGCGATCGTGGCATAGTCCGGGTTGTCTTCGTTGGTTAGGGGGTCAAAGTACACGGCATATGATTGTGGGTCGGAACCCAGATTCTGATACACGAACGGGGTCCCCAGAGCGCGTTGGGCCTCGTACAAGTAGCCGCCGTCCTCGTTATAGATTCGCCGGAGGTATGGCTTGTCCACGTTCTCCACCGCGTGATAGATCCCGATGTACTCGTTGTTGACGAAGAAGCGAACGGGGATCTCTCTGGGCGCCGGCTGGCCCAACTGCCCGTAGAGCTTCATGGCCACGCTCTCGTTGATCAAGGACGCTTCCTGGACGTTGTTGCGGAGCACCAGGTTGGTTATGCCCAGGAAGTTTCCTGCCGGGTCATTGCGGTTGAAATCCACCTTCAGTCCGGGCTTGACCGGGCTGCGGCTGCCTTTTCCGCGGGACCGAATGGCAACGTCTTCCACGGTGATGTTGCCCCACCGGAAGATGGCCGGGTAATAAGTGTTGGCGATGTAGTTCCGCTTCAGCGTCTCCCAGTCCGCCGGGTTCATGGTGATCCGGATGTCGGTGAGGATGGCGTCGTTGAAGAAATCACTTTGGGTCTGCGCCGGAAGGGGAAGAGCGATGAGCGAAAGGAAGAAAATCATCGCCCAGGCTGGGATCCTGATCTGCATAACTCGACCCTTCTTACCTCCACCTAACGTCTGATCTCATCCTATCGCGTGGTTACGGGCTTGGGGGCCGACGAACGCCCGCCAATACTCAGGACCACCGGCGTGTTGGCGCCGGTCACAAATCCGGCCGGTACGCGCACGTTCACCTGGTACAGCCCGGCCAGCCCCGGTGTCAGACCCGAGAACAGAACTTCCGCGTTCACTCCGCCAAACGTGACGGTTGGGTTCGTGGTTGTTGTGGCCGGAGTTCCCGGCGATGCTACGCCCGTCGTAACGGCGGGGCTTACGGGTCCCAGACCGTTGGCATAGATCACCAGAATGTCACCGGCCGCTGCGGGCCTGCCGGTGGTCAGCGAGCCGTCCGGGTAAACGGTGACGAAAATGCCGGGAGCAAACTGGCCCACTGTGGCGGCGATGCTGTTTCCCGTCACGCCCTTGAACCGGGCGGCGATCGTTGCCGATCCGGGCGGCGTCTCCCAGGGAATCTGAATGTTCACTTGTCCCGCGGATGCGAACAAGATCGGAGCCAACACGCCGTTCACCGTGATCGACGCGCCCGCCACTTCTGTGGGCAGCGGCAAGGAGGCCGCGCCCGCCGTGGTTGCCGCAAGGCCCTGACCATAGATGCTCACCAGCGCTCCCGGAGCCAAAGTGCCCTGGTTGTCCGCAGCATCCACAGCGCCGCCGTTGGGCAGGCGCGGTTCCGATCCTGCGCTCAGGATGCTGAAGCTCACCGGAATGGTGAGGGTAGCGGCTCCGGAGCCGGAGGTGACAGTGACCGTGGCGGAGTAATCGCCACTGGACAGCGCGCCGGGATTGACGCTGAAGGTCAGCGTAGCCGGAGTGCTGCCGCTGGCCGGACTCACGGTGAGCCATGTCGCGCCGCTGCTTACGGACGCCGCGAAGTTCTGGGTGTTCGGGGTTTGCGCGCTGAGCGCGACGGTCAGCGATGCCGGCGCGCCGGCCCCGGCGATGATCCCGAAGCGCAATCCGCTTGATGGGAAAACCGCGGTCATTACCGGCGTGCCCACTTGCAGTCCGTTGGCGGCCACCTGGGCCTCGACCCGTCCCAGGCGGCCTTCGGCGTACGACCGCATGAAATTCACTTCAGCATCGAACTCTGCATTCGAGCACGACCGTGGCAGACCATCGGCGCCCTGGCACTGCTTGTTGACGTCGGCGTAGGCCGCCTGCTGGACGAGGCTGTAGAAAGCGTCAATCTGGTTGCGGAGCCAGTTGCCCTCCGCTGCCGAGCGCGCCGCGTCCAGCACCTTCTGCAGGAAGTAAGTCTTCAGCTCCGGCACTTCCAGCACCTTCTTCATGGGCACGAATTGGTTGACGTTGCGCATGATGTCCCGGTCCAGGCCGCGGAAGGTGTTGCTCTTGTCCCACACCAGGAAGCGATGGAAGTTGTTCGTGGAATAGCGGTAGAGATAGTAGTTGTTGGTGCCGAAGTCGCCGAGCACGCCATCCTCATCCGAAAGAGACTGCTCGATCGCCACGTGATCGATAAACTGCCGGATGTTCAGGTAGGGCAACAGGGCCTGCTCGAACCCTGGTCCCGAGCTGTTGTTCATCGTCCTGATCCAGGCTTCCAGGGAAGCCGGGTTGGGATGGTCTTCGTTGGTCTCCAGCTTGAAGGGCGAAGGCGAGTACAGTTTGGGGTCGGCGCCCCGGTATTCGTAATAATAGGGCTGGTCGCCTGGATTGTAATCGTACTTGTAGAGAAAGCCCTCGTCGTCGTTGAGCGTGCGCCGGAGGAACGCTTTGTCCACCGACTCGATCACGGTGTAGAGCCCGATGTACTCGTTGTTGACGAAGAAGCGCACGAAGGCCTCCCGGCTGGCGGGCAGACCGAGGCGGGTGAACAGCTTGAGCGAAAGGATCTCGTGCATCATCGAGGGATCCTGGGAGTTGTTGCGCATGATCACCGACTTCAAGCCCAGGAAAGTCTGGCTGGGATCGTCGCGGTCGAAGTCCACGCGCAGGCCCGGCTTAACCGGGCTGCGGCTGCCGGTGCCGCGCGAGCGGATGGCGATGTTTTCAAGGGTGATGTTCCGCCACTGCCAGTTGGCCGGGTAATAGGTGTTGGCCAGGTAGTTCTGCTTGAGCGTCTGCCAGTCGGCCGGGTTCATGGTGATGCGGACGTCGTTCAGCGTGGCGTCATTGAACAAGTCGGCCTGGGTTTGCGCGAAAGCCGCGGACAGGCTGCCGGACAATAGGGCCGCCAGAATGACGCGGGGAAGCAGGGCTCGCATAGCAGAACTCCTTAATACTCAGATTACATCACAAATTGGACCCGCACCACCTGGCTCCAGTAGAGGGACTGTCCGAGAATAGGGGCGCGGATTGGATCTTCGATCCGTTCCCGGAAGGCATTGAACTGCACCTTGGTCCAGTGATTCAGGTACCAGTTTACGCCAAAGGTCCAGGTGCGGTCGCTGGTCTGCAGGACGTTGACGGCGCGAAGACTGCGGGAGGGCCGTGCGGTGTGGTCGTCGCTGCTGTGCCGCATCACGTCGAAGCGCAACGCCAGTTCCACGGCGCCCGGCCCGCCCCACAACAGCCAGGGGCGGAAGGGACGGCGGGGTTCCAGCTTGGCCTTGTTCTCCCCGGTCAGCAACCAGCTTCCGCTCACATACCAGGCGTGGGTCAGCAGCGCCGGTAAATCGCCGCCGGTCAGGGCCTGGTTCCGCCGCTCCTCACTCATCCGCGCGAACTCGCTCTTGAGAGTGAAGCGGCCGGGATTCCAATTGAACTCCGCACCCAAGCGACGGCGCTCCCCGTGAACGAACTGATTCGGGAAGTAGAGTTCCTCCGAACCAGCGGTGCGTCCGCGAAGGCTTTTCACTCCTTGTTGTACGGGGCTGGAGGTGAACGCCGCGCCCAGTTCGATGGTCCGGAACGGCTGCGGCAGGAACTTGCGGAACGGCGACCCGGTGATTCGGCCGGCGAAGGTCCGCTGCGCGCTGGCCGGATCTTCCAATGTCTGGGCCAGGCTGCCGCTCAGCCGGGAGTTGTCGCCGTCGTGCCGGAACAGCCCGAACTGGTAGTACAGGCCTTTCTTGAAGAACCGGCCGTGGATCATGATCCCCAGGTCGCGCCCGGGCGCCAGTTGATCGCCCAGCCGCGAGCGCGCAATAAAGTCCAGGTCAGTGTCGCCGGAGAGTTGGTCCAGGCTGAAAGGCAGCTTGAACTGCCCGGCCTGGATGGAGAACTTCTTCCAGCGAGTGTAGTCTACGAAGACGTCACGCCAAGGGCTGTGTACTTCCTCTTCCTGCAGGTCGAAGAAGCTCCTGAAGATGAACAGAGGGCGGGAAGTGTCCTTGAACTCCCGCTCGACTTCAAACTCCAGGTGCTTGAACAGCTTTCCTTTCAAAGACGCGCGGGCCCGGTGCAGTTCAAACAAGCATCCCGGAGAACTGGCGAACGCCCCGCAGCCGGTGGCGGTGTTCAGCTCAGGATCAAAGTGCCGCCAGTGGGCCTGGAACTTCAACCGGAAAGTGACAAAGCCGATGGGTCCGAGATCCAACTGCGGCCGCTTTCCCATCTGAAAGCCCCAGCGGCCCCCGCCCTTTTCTTCCTCGTCCTCTTCCTCGGCCTGGGCCTTCTTCTTGGCCTTGGCCTGAGGGTCCTTCTGCTCCTCCTCGGGCGCCGCGGTCGGATCGCCGCCATCATCCGGCGCCCCGCGCAGAACAGGAGCGGGAGAAGCCAAGGCCAGAAACAACAGAACCCACCACCACCGTTGAGTTCTCATGAACCCTCGTCCTCCTCGTCCTCGTCGTCCTCATCCTCCTCCAAGTCCAGCGCGGAAGCGGGCGGGCCAGGGATCCGGTTCTTGTAACTCGTCGCAAAAAAATCATCCAGACGGGCCACGGCCACGCGGTCAGTCAGTAAGATGGCCACCTCGCGCCGTTCGTTCAAACTGGGAGGGGAAAGCGAGACACTGCCCAGCACCGCGACCTCGTCGTCGACCAAGAGCACCTTACCGTGGGAGCGCAGTCCCGGGATTTCGTCTCTTCCCAGGATCTCCACGGTGACGCCGGCCTCTCGCTTCGCGCGCAGGAGCCCAACCATGGCCGGATCCATCACCCGGTGGTCCACGATCCGGATGCTGCGTTTGGCGCCTTCGAGAAGCAGCGTATAGCGCGTGCGGGCCTGTTCGGGTCCGACGATCAGCCGGTTACTGAGCCCTCTGGGCAGGCCGTTGGCGGGCGTGCGGCAATCGGCCTCAAACAGCCTTTGCAGCCCGCCGACCACTGCGGGATCGTAAGTCACCAGCAGGAAGTCGCAGGTGTCACGAAAGCACTTGGAGGTGAAGTTCAGGGATCCGACCAAGGCCGGGCCATCGTCGGCCACCAGGTACTTGGCGTGGTACTTGGTCTGGCTGCCACTACCCTCATAGCGGCGCACCGTGGCCCCTATGTCTTCGAGTGATTTGTGCAGGTCTTTTAGCTTTTTTTCCCAGCCCTTGGCTCGCCGCGTGAGCAGCGCTTCCACCTTGACGTTGCGTTCCAGAGCCTCGGATAGCTCTTCGAGGATCTTGTCGTCGTCGCAGCGGAACAACGAAAGGACCAGTCTCTTGCGGGCCCCGCGAATCACGTGCAGCAAGGTATCGCGGCGCTCCGCAGGGGACAGGATCAGCAGGTCCGGACGAACCGGTGCATTGGCGCCTGGCCGGCCTTCCGCGCGGGCCGCCATCAGGCCTCGTCACCCTTCTTTTTTTTGGGGGGCTCGTGCCATTCTACGGAGCTTACGAAGTTCCCGGGATGATTCAGCAACTCGAAGTTGAAGGCCTCCAGGTTGGTGTCGGGAGGCACTTGAACGGCGAATTTGGCGGTGCCTCCGCCGACTTCCCGCGGCTCGCAAACGATCTTCTTCTGCCGGAAAACGCTCTGAACAAAAGCGGTGGGGAACTCCTCGAGTTCGCTACCCACGTGCAACAGCATCGTCTTGGGCAACGACTCTCCAAAACGATGAAGGACCATCAGGAAGAGGCAGAGGAACAACACGCCCAGGCCGGCCACGGCAAACAGGCCGAGCCCGACAGCCATGCCCAGCGCCAGCAGCAGGAAGAGAACAACACTATCGCGCGGGTCTTCCACCGGCGTGCGGAAGCGGACAATGCCTGCTGCGCCGGCCACGCCAAAGGCGCGCGCCAGCGAGTTGCCGATGATGATCATCATCAACGCCCCAGCCACGCACAACAGCACTTGGGCTTGCTCCAAGGACTTGCCCAAGGGCTTGTCGCCGTGAAAGTGGCGGTTCAGGTAAGTGACCATCATGGCCATGCCGGCGGCCGCGACCAACTTGAGCAATTCCACGATTGGGTGGGCCAAGTAGGCTCCTTGGCTGGAGGGCTGAAAAACGCCCGGCATCGAGGCGCCTTCCGTCGGGGTCACCGTTTGGGGAAACTTGAGGCCGCCGTAGATCATTAAGATCACCAGCAGGCCACCTCCCCCGTACAAGCCGATGGGTCCCCAGGGGATCCGCTTCTCAGGCATTAAGCCCCTCCGATGCAGGAGTATAGCACCTCGGTTCAGGCCCTGAAAAACCCTGACCCAAGTTAATCAACCAAAAAAGCTGGGGGGAAGGACTGCCTCTCCGACGCTTATGCCCGCGCCGCCCGGGCACGCAGCGGTTGCCGCCCAGGCAAGACCAGCATCCGCTCGGCACGGCTGGGCATCCTCGCGCTGATCGGCAGAAAATGGTACGGCGGCCACGGGCCGGTCACCTGCACGTGACAATCGGAAACCTCGGGGATCGCCAGCGTCGCCTTGGGAGCCGGACTCCGTTCCACCAAATAGCGAACGTCCATCAGCACTTGGCCGTCGGCCAACTCCCGTGTCGAGACCTGCTCGTCAAGCCCGCCCAAGACCTCCCGAAGCCGTTTAGTCACCAAGTCGGTGAGGGCCGAATGTGTTCCGCCGTTGGTAGGCGGCGCGGCGGCGATTCCGTATCCCTGGCCGGAAACCACCAGGCGGCCCGGCTGGGTCCGCGCGGCCTGCTGAGGCGTGCTGCCCGGAGAAAGCTGCACCTTTACATGCAGTTCGGCTTTTCCGCGCAGCATGCGGATCGCTTCCAGGAACTGGTCATGGTTTTGCCGCAGCACTGCGGCAGCTTCATCTTCAGTAGCGAACAGCGTGCCGAATCGGAACGGCAGGACTGTCCGCTTCTCAAAGATCCGGCGCACCACCTGGCCGTGCTGCACCACGTGGTGCGGCTCCTCCAGGCGGACCCGTTCCATGCGGCTGGCCAGCAAGGCGATCTTCTGATGGCGGAGTGCAAACACCGGGCGGCCGGCGACTCCTGAAAACACCGCCCAGTCTTCGTCTTTCTCAAGGCGCGTTACACAGTAGGCGTACAGCGACATTTCCCCTAGTCCCCTTTTGTCACCAGACTTATTCCGGCGGGCCGTCCCCTGGGGCGACCTCTTCATCTGATCTTAAAGATTCGCGGAGGAAAAGTCCAGGGGCCCGGAAAGGCTTGCCAGGGCCGCGGCCGTTGTAGTATATTTATGCATAGCGATGCATAAATATTCAAGGACGGTCCGGGCCGGCGTGCTGGGCGTTTCCGGCTACAGCGGACGCGAACTGCTGAGCCTGCTGGAGCGTCACGGCGGAGTGGAGGCCGTTCCCCTCGACCGCGACGGGCAGGCCGGAGAAGCCGTCCGCCAGCATCGCCTGGACCTGCTCTTCCTGGCCACGCCCCACGAAGCTTCTCTGGAGGCCGCACCAGCCGCATTGGCGGCCGGCGCGCGGGTCGTGGATCTCAGCGGCGCGTTCCGTCTGAAAGACCCGGCTGCCTACGAGCGCTGGTACAAGTTCACGCACTCCTCCGCGGGACTCCTGGAGGAGGCGGTCTACGGGCTGCCGGAGTGGAACCGCGCGGCCATACCCGCAGCGCGCTTGGTGGCCAATCCCGGCTGCTATCCCACTTCCGTGATCCTCGGGCTGAAGCCCCTGCTGTGTGAAGACCTGGTGGACGTGGAAGCCGGACTGATCTGCGATTCCAAGAGCGGCGTCAGCGGCGCCGGACACAAGCCTGCTGCCGGCACTCACTTTTGTGCGGTCCAGGAGAACTTCCGCGCCTACGGCATCCTGGAGCATCGCCACGTGCCTGAAATGGTACAGGCCCTGGAGACGCCGCTCGAGCATTTCTGCTTCACCGCGCACCTGTTGCCGGTCATCCGCGGAATCCTTTCGACCCTCTACGTCAAGCTGACGCGTCCATGTTCGCGCGACGAGTTGCTGGCGGTTTACCGGCGGCGCTACCCGGAAGGCGGCTTCGTTCGTCTGCGCGACCACGCTCCCGATCTCCACGGCGTGCAGCGCACGAATTTCTGCGATCTGCACGTGACCATGGAAAGCGGCGGACGCCGCGCGGTGATCGTCTCGACCATCGACAACTTGGTGAAGGGCGCCGCCGGACAGGCCGTGCAGAACATGAATCTGATGATGGGATTTCCGGAAGACAGCGGGCTACGGAGTTAGGAAAGAACCATGAAGCTGGTAATCAAAATCGGTGGGACGTTGCTGGAAAACGAAGACTCGCGCACCTTGCTGGCGCTGCAGGCCGGATCGCTGCTCCGCGCCGGGCATCGCCCCCTGCTGGTGCACGGCGGCGGCGCTCAAGTGACCGCTTACCTGAAGACCGCAGGCATCGAATCGCAATTCGTCGAAGGCCGGCGCGTGACCACGCCGGAGACCCTGGACGCCGCGGTCAAAGTGATGTGCGGCACGCTGAACCACCAGTTCCTGGCCGGATTCTCCGCAGCCGGTGTGCGCGCCTGCGGAATTTCGGGACTCGACGGCGGGTGCGTTTTCGCGGAACGCGCCGGCAACGGCTTGGGACTGGTCGGCAAAGTCACTCGCGTGAATCCACAGATCTTCGACGCGCTTACCCTGGCCGGCTTCGTCCCGGTGATGGCGTGCCTGGCCGTCGGACCCGGCGGACAGATCCTCAACGTCAACGCCGATGAAGTGGCGGTGGCTGCGGCGGCCGCCTGGCTGGCCGATCGCCTGATCTTCCTGAGCGACGTAGAAGGAGTACGCGGCGCTTCCGGCGCTCTGCTGGCCTCACTGACCCCCGGCGATGCCGACGGCCTGGTGGCTTCCGGCGTGGCCACGGGAGGCATGGTCGCCAAACTCCGTGCCGCGCGTCAGGCCGTGGCCCGTGGGATCCCCGCAGTGGAAATAGCTTCCGGACACAGCCCGCGGATCCTGCATCGCTTGCTGGCCGGAGAATCCGCCGGAACCGTGGTGAGAAACTGATGCTCGAAATGCGGAAAGCCCGCCCTTCGGACGTCGGCGCCATGCTGGCGCTGATCAACGAGTACGCCACGCGCGGCATCATGCTGCCGCGTACCGAGTTCGAACTCTGCGAGAACCTTCGCGACTTCACCGTGGCCTACGAGGGCGATCGCCTGGCGGGTTGCGGCGCGCTGCATTTCTACACTCCGCAGACCGCGGAGCTGCGCTCGCTGGCCGTGGTCGAGCATCGCAAATCCGGCGGCGTCGGCCGCAAGGTGGTGGACGCGATCCTGCAGGAAGCGCGTGATTTCGGTTTGGACCTGGTGTTCGCCTTCACCTACGTGGTGGGCTTCTTCGAGAAGTGCGGCTTCGCCGTCGTCGACCGCGGATCCTTGCCTCTGAAAGCCTGGAAGGACTGCCTGCGCTGCCCCAAGTTCAGCAGTTGCGATGAGACCGCGATGGTCTACCTGCTTTCCCCGGACGCCATGGCCCACACGCACCTGGATGCCGCGCGGGGCCTGATCGAAATCGCCCCGCTCACTTCTGCCTGGAATGCTCCCCCGGTCGCCGGCGAGGAGCCCATTCTGATGCCCACTCCCGCGCCTGGACTCTCACCGCAAAGAAGGTAACCGGCGGCTGAAAGCTGAGAGCTGAAAGCCGACAGCTATACAATGTCTGCATGTTCCTGGGTCTAGCGGCATCGTTCTTCTGGCCGGGCAACGGCCTGCGCCGCCTGGAACAACTCATCGAAGCGTTGTACGCCATGCGAGTGGGGCAGGATGTCAGCCAGGTTCTCTCCGAAACCCTGGAGCAGGTTCGCGGGATCCTGGAGGCGCGTTCGGTCCTGCTGTTGTACTACGACGGCCAGGAGGAGCAGGTCTACCGCTGGACCAGCGAGCCGCACAGCGGTGATCACATCGGCGAAGTTCCCCCGGCGGAGAATCCCGTTTGGCTGGATTTCACCACCAGCGTCACGCCGGAACGGATTCCCGAGGGCCATCCGCTGGCCGAACGTCTGGGCGCGAAGCGCCTGCTGGCGGTCAGTTGCGCCGCCCGTGGCAACTACGCGCGGCTGCTGGCCGTGGATCCGAAGGAAGACCCCGGCCCTTCCGCCAACACCGCGTTGCGCCGTGTGGGCGAGCTGCTTTTCGATCTGGCGGAGCGCGTTTTCCTGCTGCGGCGCGTACACGTGCGGGCCATCGAACAAGAGCGCGACCGCATCGCGCAGGACTTTCACGACGGTCCGCTGCAAACGTTTTTCAGTTTCGACGTCCACTTGCAGTACATCCGCCAAATCCTGCACAAGGATCCGGAGCGCGCCGCTGCCGAGCTGCAGAGCCTGCAGGACCTGGCCCGCGATCAGGGCCGCGAACTGCGCGACCTGATTATGGAAATGCGCCCGGTGGATCTGGAGGGTGCCACCTTGGCCAGCGTCTTGCGTCTGGCCGTGGAAGGCAGCCTGAAAAGCGGAGGGCTGGCCGTCCACCTGCTGGCCGGCGAGCCGCAGTTGCGCGTCCCCCGCAAGATTTGCCGGCAGACCTACCAGATCCTGCGCGAGGCCCTGAACAACGCCCGCAAGCACGCCCGCGCCCAGCACGTGGTGGTGACCCTGAACGAGGGCCCCGATTATTTCGAGTTGACCGTGGACGACGACGGCGCAGGCTTCAAGTTCTCCGGCATTCACAATCTGGATGAGCTGGACGAGCAGCGCATCGGGCCGGTCAGCATCAAGCAACGCGCTCGCCAGATGGGAGCGCGGCTGACCGTTGAGTCCAATCCCGGCCGGGGTTCCAAACTGGTCCTGCGCGTCCCGGTCCCACCACCCCTGCCCGCGCCTAAGCAGGAGTGACTGTCCGCCGGCTCTAAGCCGTCGGAGGATTGTTGTTTCCGCCTCCGTGTCCTCTGTGCCTCTGTGGCTAATCTTTTTGGCGGCTTGTGGCAAACGTCCGTCAGGACTTAGGCTTGCGTTCTTCGAGGAAACTCTGGAACTCCGGGTCGCCGTGCAGGCAGGCCAGGTCGGAGTCGCGGGCGATCCAGTCCAGATTGTGGTATCCGGCATCGACGGCCTTGCGGATCATGTCCAATGCCTCTTGCTTGCGATGGAAGAGGCCATAGACGCAGGCGGCGTTATACAAAATGTTGGAATCGTTGGGACGCAGCACTACGGCCACCTGCAACTCTTTGACGGCGGCGCTTTCGTTCCCAAAAAACGCGTGGTTGCAAGCCAGAAGGATTCGCGCTCGCACGTCTTCCGGCACCAGTTCGAGTTGCTGTTCCAGGACGCGGGACTGTCGTTGCCGCAGGCCGCGTGCAGCCTCGCTCTTCCCGAGATTCTCCAGTGAGTTGAAGAAGGGGATGTACATACTGTAGTCGTCCCCGTTGGCTTCAATAGCTCGGTCCACTAGGGCTGCCACTTCCGGCCAGTGATCTGACGCGAAGTAGGAACGCGCCAGAACGTTATAAACGCCCGGGCAATCCGGCTTGCGCTCAAGGGCCTGGCGCGCGTATTGGATGGCCTCGCCGTACTTCTTTTGGGCGTACAAAACGCGGGCCCGGGCCACGAGTGCCTCGGGCAGGTGTGCCTCAAGCTTCAAAGCTTGTTCGCAGGCGGTCAGTCCCCGTTCCACCCAGCGCTCATTCTTTTCGTGCCACTCGTAGACCGTGGCGCAGGCGTTGGCTATGCCAGCGTAAGCGTGGGCGAATTTTGGGTCGAGCATGATGGCCTGCTCGTACATCTGCAGGGCGAACTCCATGTCCGTACGGGTTTCCCGGCGGGCATGGCCGCGCCCGCGCAGGAAGTAATCGTAGGCCTGCGTGTTTTCCGTGGGCTTGGTGGCGATGGCCTTCTCTTCCTGCGGCGTCAGGGTGATGCGCAGGGCTTGGGTGATGTTGCGGGCGATCTCGTCCTGCACTTCGAACACGTCCTGCAGTTCGCGGTCGTAGCGTTCCGCCCAGACCGAGTGCCGGGTGCGCGTCTCGACGAGTTGAGCGGTAATCCGCAGGCGGTTGCCGGCGCGGCGCAGACTGCCTCCCAGCACGTGCGACGCGCCCAACTCCTGGCCGACTTGCGGCGCGGTCACCGCCTTGTCGCGGTAGGCCAGCATCTCGGCGCGCGGGAAAACCCGCAGGCGGCCGATCTTCGACAACTCGGTGATGATGTCTTCGGTCATCCCGTCGCGGAAATATTCGTCTTCCTTGGCTCCGCTGAGGTTCTCGAAGTACAGCACGGCCACGGACTTCTCGGTGGCGACTGGCGCCGCGCCGGATGCCGATATACGTCCGGAGTCCAGGTCGCGGCGGAGGCGTTCCAGGTCGGCGCGCAGGTCCGCGGCATTCTGGTAACGCAGCCTGCGGTCCTTATCCAGGGCCTTGGTCAGGATGCGCTTGAACTCGGCGGGCAATTCACGACGCGCGGTGAAGCTCAAGGGCCGGTTCAGAATGGCGTCGAAGATCACGCCGGAGGTAGTGCCCGCGAAAAGTTGCTGGCCGGTGGCCATTTCGAAAAGCACGGCTCCGAAGCTGAACAGGTCGGAGCGTGCGTCCAGTTCTTCGCCGCGAGCCTGCTCCGGAGACATGTAGGCCACCGTGCCGATCGCCGAGCCCGGACTGGTGAGCTGAAGATTGTCGCTGGTCGCCGAGATGTCTCCTGACCCGGGCTGTGTCGCCTGCTTGGCCAATCCGAAATCCAGGACCTTGGCTTGGCCGCGCGGAGTGATGAAGATATTGGCGGGCTTGATATCGCGATGGACGATTCCTTTGGCGTGCGCCGCATCCAGCGCGTCGGCAGCCTGCACACCTAATTCCAGGACTCGGTCCAGGTCCAGAGCGCCTTCGCCGAGCCGGTGCTTGAGAGTGGTTCCTTCGAGCAATTCCATGGCAATGAAGTGCTGCCCTTGGTGCTCGTCAATCTCATAAATCGTACAGATGTGTGGATGGTTCAGCGCCGAGGCGGTGCGCGCTTCGCGGCGGAACCGTTCCAGCGCGCCCGCATCGCGGGACATTTCTTCGGGGAGGAATTTCAGGGCGACCATGCGGCCGAGTTTGGTGTCTTCGGCCTTGTAGACCACACCCATTCCCCCGCCGCCCAACTTTTCCAGAATACGGTAGTGCGAAACGACTTGCTCGGGCATGGAGGAATTATCTTAGGTGACCCCCAGCGGCAAGTCAACGTCAGGCGCCGTGGCCTTCGATACTGGAAACCTTCCCGGCGGCCACGCTGATCCGCATCAAGTCCTCGCCCCAGATGACGCGGCCGTCGAACACTTGGATCTCGTGGACGATCTGTTCCCGAAGGCCGGGTTGATCGATTTGCGCCAGTAGGTGAGTCAGGACGAGCGTCTTCACACGGGCGCGCTTGGCGGTGAGGGCGTTGTCCCGGTGGTTACCGCACGCGGATCGATAGGCAGCGCTGGGCTCGGTTCCGCTGAAAGAGTGATTCATGTGGATCAACACGTCACAGCCGCTCGCTAACTTGACGATGGAATCGCTGGCTCCGCTGTCGCCGGTCGCAGACGCGGCGGCTTGCCTCCCCGGGCCGCGAACGTGTCGATACTGCTTTGATGCTCGATGCGAGCGCGAATGTCCGGTCCATACACGCCGTCCGCGCCAAAGAGCTGTTCGCTGATTCGCGCGATCGGCGACGGCCCGTAAACCTCCAACTCGGGAATCTTGGCGGCGCCCTGGTCCCGGCGTTGGAGCACTAGGCGTGCGCAATCCATGAAGTGATCGTAGTGCAGGTGAGTGAAGAACGCCTGAGTGACGTCCACCGCGCGGTGCCCGCTTTCGAGCAGCCGGCGGTGCGCAGGGTTGCCAGAAAATCCCTTCGTTCCACAATTGGCGCATCATACCATTCTCGGCCACCGAGACACCGAGCACACCGAGCCGAACCAGAATGAAGATCCCCCGTCTTCCTCGGTGCTCTCCGTGCCTCGGTGGCTGATCACATCCGGGATTGTCAAGATGTCAGTGAAACAGGACCCTAGCCTGCTGACGGGAACCCAAACTTCTCCCGTTCGCCGGGGTCCTCCAGGGTGATGACCGCGGGATCGTAGATGTGGGTTGCGCCGCAAGCCCGGCACACGATGGTCAGCTCCACGATGGTGCTCTCGCCGCCGGCAACTTCCCGCTTGTGGCCCTGAGGGCGGTTCTCCGTCAGCTTGAAAAAGAGGTTACACGTCTTACAGAAGAACCCGAGCCGCGGAAGTGCCGGCGTGATCCGGCGGTCAGTTTGTTGCGCGTCCACGGGCGCTATTGGGGTGCCGCGGGCTTGGGCGCGTCGATCTTGACGATCTTGCCGAACATCTTGCCGCCATGCGATTGCGCGCCCCAGGTCCCGGCATACATTCCGTTGTAGATGAGGATGCGCGCGCTGAAGATGCCCTGGCCTGGGATCGAGTAGTTGCTCAGGGTTAGCACTGGCACGTCGCCCGCCCATTTCACGGGAACCGGAATGGCGGCCTTGAAGTCCTTGTTGTTGTACACAACGCGGGCTTCAAACCTCCAGACATCTTCCTTGATCTTGGT
>CAYPHP010000024.1:0-8558 GCA_964410045.1 uncultured Acidobacteriota bacterium
CGCGAGGCGATGGTATGGTGGTGGGCGGACGAGATTCGCCGCGATCTGTTGTTTGCCGCGCGCCTGCTGCGTAAGAACCCCGGCTTCACGCTCACCGCGCTGATCACGCTAGCGCTGTGCATCGGCGCCAACACCGCAATCTACAACGTGGTGGACGCGGTGCTCTTCCGGCCGCTGCCCTATCCGGAGCCGGAGCGGCTGGCGGCAGTGGTCCGCAGTTACCGCGGCGAGCGTGGGCAAAGCGACGAGCTGAGCCAGAATGGCCGGGTCTGGGAAGCGGTGCGAGACAACGTATCTTCGCTCGACAGCGCGGTTTTCGCCGGCATGAACTCGGGCGTGAATTTCGCCGCCGGCCAAAGCGCCGAGTACGTCCGGCAACGGCGCGTCTCGGCAGGATACTTTCGCGTTCTGGGCGTACCGCCGGCGCTGGGCCGCGAGTTCACCCGCGAGGAAGACCGTCCGGGCGGCCCGCCGGCCACCGTGCTGAGTCATGCGCTGTGGAAGCGCAGCTTCCAAGGCGACCCTGCGGTGCTCGGACGCAACGTCACCTTGCGCGGCGAACCGCACACCGTCATCGGCGTGATGCCGCATGCGTTTCAGACCGAGGGCGTCGACCTGTGGACGCCGCTGCGACCGTCGCCGAGCGGCGAAGGCGCGGGCGAGAACTACGGCATGATTGCTCGCCTGAAGCCCGGGGTCACCTGGGCGCAGGCTCGCGCGCAGACGGAAGCCGCTGGCCAAGCGCCATTCAGGGAAGCGATCGCCTCGCTGCCCGCCGGTGTCTCACTGCGGCTCGATCTGACGCCGTTGCAAGCGGGATTGACGCAAGGCTGGCAACAGCCGCTGTATGTCTTCTGGGCCGCGGTGGGCGTGGTGCTGTTGATCGGATGCGCCAACATTGCCGGATTACTTTTGGCTCGCTCGGCGGGCCGGACCCGCGAATTGGGCACGCGCATGGCGCTCGGTTGCGGGCGCGCCGGCCTCATCCGCCAGTTGCTGGCCGAGAGCCTGCTGCTGGCCTTCGCCGGAGCCTTGGGCGGCGTCCTGCTCGGCGCGTGGGCCGTGCGCGGACTTGAAACCATGGCCCGCGATCTTCTCGGACTCTGGCAACCGATCGGCGTCGATTTGCGCGTGCTGGCAGCCGCCGCGGCGATCACCATTCTGACCACTGCGCTGTTCGGCCTTTACCCGGCGTTCCACGCCAGCCGACTGGACATCCGCTCGGCGATCGCCGAAGCCGGTGGGCGCGGCGTCGCCGGAGGACCCTCGCGCTGGCCCCGGCGCATCCTGGTGGGCGGCGAAATCGCCTTAGGCGTGGTCCTGCTAACCGGAGCCGGACTGCTGATCCGCACATTTGCACACCTGACTCACGTCCGGCCCGGCTTCGATCCTGCGCAAGTGATCACCGCCAGCGTCTCGCTGCAAGACGCGCGTTACAGCACCGGGGCCAAGGTGAACCAAATGTTCGAAGAGACACTGGCACGGATCCGCGCGCTGCCGGGCGTGGAATCGGCGGGCGCGGGATTGAGCCTGCCGTATGAGCGCCCACTGAACGTCGGCTTCCGGCGGATGACGGCTTCGGGTCCTGAGGCGCGTGCCGAAACCATGAACCTCACCTACGTGACGCCCGGTTATTTTGAGACGCTGCGCATCCCGCTCCTGGCCGGCCGGTATCCCGACCGCACGGATACGGCCACCTCCGCACCCGTTATGGTAGTGAACGAACGATTTGCCAAGCAACACCTGCGGGGCGAGAATCCGGTCGGCGCGCATCTGCGAGCCTGGGGAAAAGTCTGGGAGATTGTCGGAGTCGTCGGCGATGTGCAGCAAAAGCCATCTTGGGGCAACCATGGACCGATCTCGCCCATGCCGGGCGGGTATATCTCCGTAGCCCAACTGCGTGACGCCGGCATCCATATCTGGTTCTCGCCGAGTTGGGTGGTGCGGAGCTCGGCGCCGCCCGCCAACCTGGCCGCCAGCATGCAACAAGCGGTGGCCGCGGTGGATCCGCTGTTGCCGTTCGCGGCATTCCGTACCATGGAAGAAGTCAAGCTGCGGACGCTCGGCGTGCAGCGCTTCCAGGCGATCCTGCTTGCGGGTATGGCCGGCCTGGCTCTGATTCTGGCCGCAGTGGGACTCTACGGATTGATCTCGAGCTCGGTCGTCGAGCGGACCCGCGAGTTGGGAATCCGCATGGCCTTGGGCGCTACGGTTCGCCAGGGGATCTGGGTGGTGATGGCTCCAGGAATGATCCTGGCGGTGGCCGGCGTGGCCGCCGGTGTGATCCTGGCCCGTGGCGCCGCCCAAGCCGTCCGCCACTTTTTGTGGGGAGTGGCTCCAGACGATCCGGCAACCTTCGCTGCGGTGGCCGTGGGCCTGCTGGCGGTCGCAGCTTTGTCGGCCCTGATTCCAGCCGTGCGCGTGACTCGTTTGAATCCCGCCCTGACTCTCAGGAGCGAATAGCCTGAGCTTCCGGTGTACAATTGCGCGGGCAGCGAGCCCGCCAATGGAAATCGACACCTGGAAAAAACAGCAGCAGCAAGTCTGGGCCTCCGGCGACTTCTCAAAGGTCAGCGTCGGGCAGACCATGGTCGGCGAGCGGCTGTGCGAATTCGTCAAAGTGCATTCGGGAGACCGGGTGCTGGACGTGGCCACCGGCTCGGGCAACACCGCCATAGGAGCGGCCCGGCGCGGCTGCGTAGTGACCGGAGTGGATTTTGTTCAAGCCCTGGTGGAGCGCGGACGGGAACGCGCCGCCGCCGAACATATGCGGATCGACTTCCTGGTGGGCGACGCCGATTTCCTGCCCTTTCCGGACGCTGCCTTCGACGTCGTGCTCAGCACCTTCGGCGTGATGTTCGCTCCGGAACCGAGAAAGGCGGCGGCGGAGATGGCCCGGGTCTGCCGCCCGGGCGGCAAGATCGGCATGGCCAACTGGACCCCCGATGGGCTCGTCGGCGAGTTGTTCCGGCTGAGCGCCCGCTATGCCTCACCGCATCCCGGGGTGGAAACTCCTTCGAATTGGGGCATGCCCGAAAAGATTGAGGAACGGTTTGGCCCGTACGCTCGGGAGATTCAAATCCACCCGCAGGTTGCCCGCTTCCGAGCGCCCTCCGCGGAGGATTGGGTCCAATTCATGCGCAAGTTTTTTGGCCCCACCATGCGGGCTTTTGAAGGTCTCGATCGCGGCGGTCAGGAGCGCCTGGCAACCGAAATGGCCGAACTGGCCCGGCGCTACAACCAGGCGGACAACGGCACCTTGCTGGCGGAGGCCGAATACCTGGAAGTGCTTGCCGTTCGCCCGGGCTGATCTGATATCATCCTGTCCAACCGAGGTCCTTGCATTGGAAGCTCATCTAGAACGGCAAGCTGGACACGTGATCCTGCGAGTAGGCGGCGATCTGCGGGTGTGGGGAAAACGCGAGCAGGAGGCGCTCCTTTTGCGCATGCTTCGCGCGGAAGCGGAACTTCCGGCACAGCTCATACTCAACATGGCCGGAATCCATCACCTGGACACCGCAGGAATCTGCGAGCTGGTGCGAGTGATCGTGGAATGCACCAAGCGGTCCATCGACATGAAACTGATCCTGCCCCGCGGAGTTCCCGGCGAGGCCATCCGGCGTTTGCATATCTTCGACGCCTGGCCGGAGTTTCAGGAGGAATCGGCAGCGGTTCAAGCCGCTGCGGCCGCCGCGGGAAAGGGCGCCTGATTCATCCGCGCTATTTGCCGGAATCGCCGTTCCGCCGCAGTCCAAACCGCCGCCGATAAGCCTGCGGTGACACTCCCGCCTGCCGTTTGAAGATTTCCCGGAAAAACGCCACATCCTGATACCCGACGGCGTCGCAGATTTCCTGGACTGTGCGGTAATCGCTTTCCAGGAGTCTCTTGGCGGCGGAGATCCGCAATTTCTGCAGATAGCCGAGAGGGGTCTCGCAGGTGGCGGCCTTGAAGCGTCGCACGAAGTTCCGCGGGCTCATGGCCAGACGCCCGGCCAGCGCGTCCCCGGAGATCTCCTGTTGAAACTTCTCGTGCATCCATTCCTGCGCCCGGCGAATGGCCTCGTCGTTATGCTGGGTCTTCAATGGCGCCACCGCGAATCCCGCCTGCCAGGTGCGCGGGGTCTCGATCAGCAAAGCCTTGGCGCTCTGCACCGCGACTTCGTGGCCGCAGAATCGCTCGACCAGGAAGAGGCTGAGATCGAACGACGCGTTGACGCCGCCGCCGCAGAAGATTCCGCGGTCTTCGGTGACCAGGAATTCCGGCGTCCAATGAACGCTCGGGTACAGCCGTCGAAAACGCTCCGCCAGGCCCCAATGCGTAGTGGCGCGCCGGCCGTCGAGGAGTCCAGTGGCCGCGAGCAGCCCGACGCCGGAGCACACCGCGGCTATTGCCGCCCCGCGTTTGTGCCAGCGCCGCAGCCAGGGAACCACCGCGGCGTTGCGCTGCACGGCGTCGTCAAGGCTCAGGCCCGTCGAAGGAATGAAAATCAGGTCGGCCGCCCGGATCGCGGAGATGGACGACGCCGGCTTGATCCGGAGCGGTCCGTCGCAGTTCACCGCGCGTCCATCCACCGACGCGGTGGTCACCCGAAATCGCGCGGCGGAAGGCTGGCCCGCGCAGACGTTCCAGAGCACGCCCGCGTGACGGAACACCTCCATCGGGCCGACGGCCGTGGAGGAAAACGTTCCGTCCGGAAACAGAATCGTTACCTCGATCATCGATTTTCTTCGCGATGGCTGAATCACCCATCTAGAATGGCATATCCGCCATCTGGCAGCAAGGCGCAAACGTTGCTACAGTGATTGGGAAGGGAAAGGAGAAATCTATGAAGAGGTTCGTTATCGAACGGGAAATCCCCAAGGTCGGCAGCCTCGAACGCGATCAACTGCGGGCCGCCGCGGGCAAGTCCAATCAGGCGCTTCGGCAACTGGGTCCGGACATTCAGTGGGTGGAGTCCTTTGTCGCTGCGGACAAAACGTTCTGCATCTATCTCGCCAAGGACGAGGCGATCATCTACAAGCATGCCGAGATCAGCGGGTTCCCGGCCAGCAAGGTCACCGAAATTGGAAAGATGATCGATCCGACGACCGAGCGGATGCCGTAGGGGTCAGTCCGTTTCGCCCCAGAGCACGCTGAGCGCGTTGGACCGCAGCATCTTGCGTTTGGCCGCGTCGCTCAGCGGCAAGCTCTGGAAATCGGCGGCGTTCTTCCCCATGCCCGGGACCATCGGGCCGGGCCAGTCGGATCCGAACAGGCTTTTCCCGGCCAACTCTTCCAGCCGCGGGAAATAGGTGAGCAGGCTCTTCGGCGGAATGCTGGACACTTCCAGGTAGACGTTGGGATGGCGGCGCACCACGAACACTGCGTTGTTCATCCACAGCGGGCGCCCGCCATGGGCGATCAGGATTTTCAGCTTGGGGAAATCTACGGCCACGTCGTCGATGTACAGCGGATCGCCGTAACGGTTACGCGCGCCCTCGAAGATGGACGTGCCGGTGTGGAACATCACCGGAACGCCGGTGCGTTCAGCAGCAGTGTAGAGTTGCGCCAGCCCTTCGATGCCGTCCTGGTAGGCATTGGGAAAGAGCAACTGATGCGGCGGGTGCATCTTGATCAGGCGGATGCCCTTCTCGACGAGCCTTTCGATATCCCCGCCAGGGTCTTTCGACCGCCGCGGGTCCACTGAGCCGCACGGCAACAGGCGTTTGGGCGCTTCTCGGCAATACTTCACCGCCCAGTCGTTGACTTCCTCGGTAAAGCCGATGACCTCGGGGCTGACGTAGTTGATGGCCACCAGGCGCTCGATGCCCTCCGCGTCCATGTGTTTGAGCAGCGCCGCGGGCGAATCCATCAGCGAGAGGATGTAATCGAAGTCGGGGCGCTTCTCCCGCATCAGGGCGAACGCGCGCGGGTTCATCATGCGGATGGGAGCGATGTGGACGTGGGCGTCAATGATGCCGTAGGACATCGATCAATTCCAGGCTTGCCGGACCGCCCGCTTCACGAACACCTTGGCGATCTCGCGCCGGTAGTCGGGCGTGGAGGAACTCGTGGTCAACGGCTTCATGGCCTTCCCGGCCAGGAGGGCCAGCTTGTCCAGCAACTCGTCACTGAGCTTAACCCCGGCGAGCGCTTCGCGAGAACCGGGCACGACCAACGGTTTCGGATTGAGCGCGGTCAAGGCGACCGCGCCTTGCTCGCAGACGCCGTCGCGTCCAAGCTTCAGGGTCACCGCGACGCCCGCCAGCGGATAGTCAATCGAGTCTCGCAGCCGGAACTTCAGGTAGACACCTCGCCGGCCAGCGGAGTGTGGCGGGACAATCACGCGCGCGAGGATCTCGTCGCCGGCCAGCTTCATGCGATTCATGCCGTCGCCGGTGTAGAAGTCAGCAAGCGGCATGCGCCGTGGACCGCGCGGCGAAGCGATCTCGATCTCCGCATCGAGCGCCAGCAGCGCCGGAGCAGTGTCGCCGGAGAATACCGCCCAGCAGCGTTTTCCGCCGGGCGCCACGTGACAGAGGTCGCCGTCTTTCTTCAGGCAGAAGTTGCATGACTTGCGCCAGAAGTGGGACTGGTTGTACCACAGGCATCGCGTATCCAGGCACAGGTTGCCGCCGAGCGTGCCCATGGTCCGCAGCACCGGACTGGCGATGGTCGCTGCGGCTTGAGCCAGCACCGGAAAACTCTTCGTCACCGCCGGCGAGTCGGCGATATCGGCCACCGTGGTCAGCGCGCCGATCTCCAGGCCCGTACCATTCCTCACGTAGTCCAAATCGCGCAGCCCTTTCAAGTCGAGCACAAAGCGTGGAGTGAACAAGCGTTGCCGCATGCTGGGAACCAGGTCCGTGCCGCCAGCGAGAATCTGGATCTCGCCGTAATGGCGGTCGAGCAGTTCCAGCGCCTCATCGAGTTTCCGCGGGCGCAACAGCCGGAATTCAGGCAGAGTCATGACTGCTTGCCCCGCAACGCGCGCAGTACTTTCTCCGGAGTGAAGGGCAACTCCGTGAGGCGTACACCGACCGCGTCGTAGATGGCGTTGGCCACCGCCGGAATCGACGCGGCCAGCGAGCCTTCGCTCGCTTCCTTCGCCCCGAACGGACCCTCGGGGTCAATGCTCTCAACGATGATGGGAATGATCTCCGGCGAGGCGGTGTCCATCGAGGACGGCGAGCGATACTCCAAAAGGCCGGGGTTCATCAAGCGGCCGTCGCGCCATTCCATTTCTTCCAGCAGCGCCTGGCCGAGGCCCATGGAGACGGAGCCGATGATCTGGCCTTCCACGGTCAACGGATTGAGAGCACGTCCGCAGTCGTGCGCGGCCCAGATCTTGAGCACGCGAACTTGCCCGGTTTCCTGATCCACGCTGACTTCCGCCACCTGCGCGCTGTAGCTGTAGGCCGGCGACGGACCGACGCCCGCGCCCTTAAATTTTCCGCCCGTCGCCGCGGCCGGTGGCTTGTAGCTCCCGTGCGCCACCAGCGTGCCGTGTTCCGCCAGCGCTCGCTGCAAGGCTGCTTCGAAGCTGCCGTTTGCCCCAACCTGACGCTTCAGATCGCGCGCAGCTTCGAGCGCGGCGTTCCCGCACATGAACGTCACGCGGCTGGAGTAGCTGCCCAGGTCCACCGGAGTGAGCCCGGTATCCGCCGCCACCAGGCGCAAACGATCAAGAGGAACACCAAGTTCTTCGGCCACAATCTGCAATTGAATGATGTCGGAACCCTGGCCGATGTCGGACGCGCCCGAGTAGATGGTGATGCTGCCGTCGCGGTCCGCCTTCAACGTCACCGAAGAATGCGGCAGGTCCGAACGGTTGATCGGATTGGCTGCGCCGCTAACGTAGTGGCTTCCGGCTATGCCCAATCCGTGACCCGGCTGCAGCTTACCCTTGCGCTCACGCCAGCCCGACGCCGCCAGCACTTTCTCGATGCATTCCGGATAACCGTAGCTGGTGACGCGCAGGCCGTTGACGGTGATGCAGGGCGCGGGCAGTTTGTTGCGGAGACGCATCTCCGCGGCGTCGAGGTTCAAGTCGCGCGCCAGCATGTCCAGCACGGATTCGAAGGCGAAGCGCACGTTCACCGTGCCGTGGCCGCGCATCGCTCCACACGACGGCTTGTTGGTGAGCACGCGATAGCCGTCGTAGCGCATGTTGTGGATGTCATACAACGCGCCCAGCAATTGTCCGGAATAGAGGACTGTCACCGGGCCATAGCCGCAGAAAGCCCCGCCATCCTGCACAACATGCATCTGGACTGCCTGGATCTTGCCGTCGCGACTGGCGCCAACCTTGAGGTCGATCAACTGCGTGGGGCGCCCGCGATGCGTGAAGAACACTTCTTCACGGCTGTAGGTGATCCGCACCGGGGCGCCAGCTTTCTTCGACAGCATGGCCGCGATGATTTCCAGCGGGCAGACTTCGCTCTTGGCCCCGAAACCTCCGCCCAGCGCCGGCTTGATCACGCGAATGCTGCTCTCCGGCATTTCCAGCACTTTGGCCAGAGTGCGTTGCAGGTAGTAAGGGACCTGCGTCGAGGACCAAACGGTCAGACCGTCGGGC